>NZ_RZSF01000120.1:0-17558 GCF_004023325.1 Mesorhizobium sp. M1A.F.Ca.ET.072.01.1.1
CAAGGTGCGCGTCGCCATGAGCAACGCCTTCGCCATGGGCGGTACGAACGCAGTTCTGGCATTCAGGCAGGTGTAGAAGCCATGCAAGACGCCTCATTTGAGGTCACCTGTCGTATCTAGCTGCTTGAGGGGCGGGGCATTGTGATACAGGGAGAGCTGTGGGGTCCCTCCTTCTCGGCCTCGACGATGTGGAAGGAGCCTGTGCGGCGAAACGGGCTAGACGCCCCCAGGCCCAGAACTTGGGCGAAACCAACTCCCACCAAAGGACAGCCGGTTTAGTAGCCGAACAATGAAACCTCGCTCGACGAGCCGCCGTCTCTACTGTCTCCGGCCTCACGCGGTTGAAGCGAACAGCGCAGCAGCTACTGTTCCGCACAACTCGGATGGCAATTGGGACAAGTCCGCACATGTCGTCACGTACGCTGAACGCCGCAGGTACAGCCAAACTGGGGCGGGGCGTTTCTGCCGTTTTGATAGAATTCTATCAAACTGACAATTTTCCTTGCATAAATGCAAGGAGAGCTCGGTTGACTCCCCTCCTTTCTTGTCAAGGATGAGTTTGCAGGCTGCGGTGCGGCAGAAGCCGGACAGAACAGCGACCGGTCGAGTAAAGGCCTGCGCAAACCGCATATTGCGAGCGCCCGCGCGGAGGAAGACGCTCGTCCTGGTGAAAGGCAACGATGCTCAGGCGCCATTGCCATTTGCCGAGGGCGTCCGCGCGCCGAAAATTTCGAAGCAACAAAGGTGAGATCGAGAATGATGATGACGAAATACAACACAGCTCACCGTCCAGTGCAGTTCTACCGGCGGGTGGCGGAGTGGGATGGGCTGCCAAATGGAACGTAAAAAGATCAGCAAGGAGATGCTTGGCGATAGTCAGGCGCTGCGCAAGCTGCGTGAGCACCTTGTCAAGGTGGCCAAGGCGAAGACTACGGTCCTGTTGCGAGGTGAATCCGGAACCGGTAAGGAGCTGGTTGCCAAAGCCATTCACGAGCTCTCGCCTCGCGCCAAGCAGCCCTTCATCAAGGTCAATTGCGCGGCGCTCACCGAGACGCTTCTGGAATCTGACTTGTTCGGTCATGAGAAGGGTGCCTTCACCGACGCGAGCAGTTTGCGCAAGGGGCGCTTTGAGGCTGCCGACAAAGGCACATTGTTTCTGGACGAGATTGGCGAAATATCAGGTTCGTTCCAGGCTAAGCTGCTGCGTGTCCTGCAGGAGCAGGAGTTTGAGCGCGTCGGCAGCAACCACACCATTAAAGTTGATGTTCGCGTGATTGCCGCAACGAACAGGGACTTGGAAACGGCAGTTCAACGCAAGGAGTTCCGGCAAGACCTCTATTATCGCATCAACGTCGTCACTTTACGCGTGCCGGCATTGCGCGAAAGGCGAGGTGATATTCCGCTCTTGGCCGCTCAGTTTCTCAAGAATTTCAATACTGAGAATGATCACACGCTGACCTTCGCTCCCGAAGCGATTGAGGTGCTAATGAACTGCGAATTTCCAGGCAACATCCGAGAGCTCGAAAACTGCGTTCAACGGACGGCAGTTCTGGCGACGGGTCCATCAATCCTCAGAACTGACTTTGCCTGTTACGCGGATCAGTGCTTGGCCGCGGCGCTGTGGAAGAACGGACCGCCGACGTCAGAGAAGTCGACTACGATCCAGCCTTCCGCCGCCTGTGCCGCCCCGCCCGTCGGCGACGGGCAAGCGCCGATAGGCCCTGCCACGAGTCGTGGTAGGGTGCCCGATGCCGATACGGTCATTGCTGCCATGGAAAAGTGTGGCTGGGTGCAGGCAAAGGCGGCGCGCCTGCTCGGTTTGACCCCGCGCCAGATCGGCTACGTGCTGAGAAAACGCGGTATCGAGATCAAGCGTCTCTGAAACAACCCGCCGAGCAAGAGCTGGAGCAGGTCAAGCATTGGTGCTCTGGCGAGCCCATCGGCCAGGCTTACGAAGTGGGTGTGAACAGCGCTGCCAAGATTCCGGCCGTGTGCTTTCTACCACGTAGTCATACTGGGGCTCTGCGACTGACAAACTAAAAAGGAGTAATCCTATGGCTAGTAACTTCGCTCTACACCGCAAGGCAAATCAATTCGACGTGCCTGGATCCAGAAATAATCGATGTATTATTGGTGACACGCCAGCATGCGTAGAGGCGACGCGCAGATCTCCGCTGGCGGGACCTGGTCGATACATTAGCTGATGGCTTACCGCTCGATATCACGCAATCTGAGATGGGCATGAAAGTGAGTTCGACCGCTGGACAGTTGCCGACCTCGTCAGGTATTGGCCCCTGCGACCGGTTGATCTGCGATATCCAAATTCGCGGAAGTTGGTCGAGACGAAACTGTCGCCCCGGCTCGTGACCGACCGCGCGCCCGGCAAGACCGAGTTACAAAGTTGCCGAGGCAGTTTGATGTGCGTTCCTGCATCACTGTACGGGACACGACCTGACGGGAGACTATGATGCGTAGCCAAAAAGAAAAGATGCTCGCAGGCGAGTTTTACAATGCGGCGGATCCGGAGATCCAAGCTGACCTGTTGGCCACCGGGGCTTGGCTCAAGCGGTACAATGATACGCTGGGGCAGACCACGGGGCATTGGCATGAGCTTTTGTCCGAGCGGCTGGGAGAGGTTGGGCGCGGAACGGTCATCCGTCCGCCCTTTTTTTGCGACTACGGATTCAATATCCGCATTGGAGCCAATGCCTACATCAACTTCAACTGCGTTATTCTTGACGTGGTAGAGGTCAAAATCGGGCAAGGAACGGCAATTGGGCCTGCTGTGCAGATTTATACCGCCGATCATCCACATGATGCCGAGCAGCGGCAGGCCGGCCTGCAGGTCGGGCGTCCTGTTCACATTGGCAGCCGTGTCTGGATCGGCGGTGGAGCAATCATTCTGCCTGGCGTCACGATTGGTGATAATGCAGTGGTAGGCGCTGGCTGCGTGGTCACACGAGATGTTCCCGCCGGGGCAAAGGTAGTGGGAATTCCTGCTCGCGTGGCCGACCCACATAAACAGGCATAATCAACCTCGTTGACCCTGGAGGTGCATGCGAACTGTCGAAACTGTGCCGAATTTTTGTCGAAGCCATTGAGCGCTGCATATGTTGTCGCGACTCGGGCGCTTCAGTTCTTTTGCCACGGGGGTCACAAGATCATGTGCGTAATGCCGCCGCAACGTGCTCACGTCCCGCAGCAGCGGACCCTTTCACATCGCCCAACGAATTCAGAGCCTACGTTGTGCTGCCACTAGCATTACTACTCACGAATGTATTCCCAACTGAGTTTTCGCCCTTGGAGGCAAGCAGCGACTCACCAGCAATCGCCGGCCATTAATCCTGGCTAGCATCGACCCCGACGAGGCGAGCCGCGGCGTTGCGGATCGGCATGTCGATGACCGTGATTGCGCCTTCGGCAAGGAAACGACGTTCGTTTCTGGTCAGCGTAGCCGAATCGATCACCGCAAAATGTGGGCCAGTGGAGCGCTTCATCAGCTGTCTGGCATATGTGCGCAGCATCTGATCGTTGAAGCGGCAGCCCACGAAGAAAAAACCCCGGTTGACGCGCCGTTGCTTCACCGCGTCCGGGATCGGCGTCTGGATATCAATTTCGGTTAGGACTTCGACGTAATCGGAATCAGCCACGAGGAAGTTTGCCGCCGGCCTGACGCTGCCGTGCGGCGCATAGAGCACCGTCCTAGCCACTTGTTCGGCCTCGAGTTCTGTTCCTGACAAATCGTAAGTTCTCGTCCAGATGTTACCGATTCCGGTCGCGCGCGTCGTTCCTTGTATCTCGACAACGTCTGTTTGGCCGGCCTCTGCAAGGGCTGCTCGCATGGCGCCATCGTACCAGCTGTCGATGATGACAGACAGTTGAAGGGTTGCGAGCCAGGCGTGAAGAACGGTCGGCTCGGCGGGGGCTGCGAATATCTCCGCCATCCACGCTTGGAGAGTCCGACGATGTCGGCGCTGCTCGATAAACTGCGCGACCGACCACATATTGGTGCGAATCCTGGAAGGGGCAGGCGCCCGCTTGTTGAGGGCCGCGGCGACATCTTCAGGGGTGCAAGGTACAGGTGATTCCGGTGGGTTAAGCTGCAGAAGACCAGGACCGAGATAGGGGATCACTCGATCGGCCTTGAGAGCGCCGTTCAGCAGGTCAATCAGTTTTTTGGCAAAACTGCCCCGGACGACGACGAGATGGTCCCAGCTCAGCATCGTGTTCATACGCGTTTCCTCTCCGCCACTGAACCCACCGGCATCAGGCCCCGTCGGAAATCTTCATCGCCTCGACGGTGATCGGCAAACGCGTGTCGCGCGGAAGGTCGGGCAGCATGAGCCGCCAACCGTTCCTGAGCGTCACGGTCCCGCCCCATAAGTCAGCGTTCTCAATCTCGGTGATCGGCTCTTCGAGATCCTTCTTGGGGACATAAGCCGACAAGCCAGTAGCGGTCCTGCGAATCATTACTTTCATCCGGCTGTTCCCCCGTTGGAAATGCCTTCAGCTCCGCAGGGAACCTCGACTTTGTCGAGGCTAATGAGTTCGCGCGCTCGCATGCCGACGACCGTGCCACGATCGATCCATTCGACCGCATAGATGAAGAATTGCTGGAGAAAGGTTCCAATGTCGCGCACGTAGCCTTCGTCGCCCTTCCGCACGAGGTTTTCGCCGATCTCCTTGCCGGGATAGGTGCCGTCGTTTTTTATGTGGCGTATCGCACGGACCCGCTCACCCTGCATGAACCGTGGCGGTCTGCCGATTTCGACCTCCTGTTCGCGTCTGGACCACATGCTGTCCATTCCTTTCTCGAGGCTTTTGTTGTGGTCGCGGGTTGCAGGCGTCGTCGTGCGGCGAACCCGACCGTTTCGGTAGGAATCAAGCGGGAACGCAGGTTTTCGGTACCGGACAGACCGACACGCATTGCTGCGTATCGAAGGCCTCCTTGCATTCGGTGCACTTGTTTGGATCGATCACATAGGCGTCGCCCTTGAACTTGATCGCTTCCGAAGGACATTCGAACTCGCAGGCCCCGCATTGGGTACATTGGGATGCGATGATCTTTAAAGCCATTCTAACTCCTGGTTATCGGACGAGACGGCTCAGGCCGTCGCCGCTAGTGGTCTGATCCCAAACTCTGCCGCGTAAAGTGCGCTGACTGCGGTCTCGATGTAGTCATGGCCATAGGCGTCGGTTACGCGCAGTCCAGCTCGCGAGAGTTGTTCCTTCGGGCGATTTCCGATCTTGGCGCATAGCACTATGTGTATGCCTTCGAGCGCTGCGATGACGCCCTCGAGGATGGCGTCTTCGCCCCCGCCTCCGAGGCAATACCGCTCGACCTTCCGATGCCCGACCAAGCTGATCCCTCTAGGCGAGACTTCATAAACCTGGAATTCCTTCGCGTGGCCGAAGTGTTCGTTGACCCGTCCACCTCCCTTAGTGGCCACCGCAACCAGAAGCGACTTTTCGGAGTCTGTTGCCTTGACCATACCGATGGCCTCGCTCCTCGCCGCCTCATGATCACGGCGCTCGTGTGCGACCACCTGCCGATAGGCCTGACGCTTGCCAGCATCGTAGGCGACATCGTCGGGAATCCCGTCCAGCGTGAATTCCTGGCCACGATCTTCACCGAGCAGGCCGACAGCATCTGCCCGGCACTGCCGGCAGTGGCGCATCAACTTGGCGCCACCTTCAAGTCGATCCTGAAGAGCCATCATCTCCATTGCCGTTGGGCCGCGCTGCCCGATGAGTCCGTAGTGGGTACCGTGCGCCGGGTCCGAAATCAGAGGCATCACGTTGTGCAGAAACGCGCCCCGCTCCCTGACCATTTTGTTCACCTCAAACAGGTGCTGGTCGTTCACTCCAGGAATCATCACCGAGTTGATTTTGGTGAGGATGCCGCGCGCGCTCAGCATCTCCAGGCCCAGCATCTGCCGCGCGTGCAAGATTCGAGCGGCTTCGATGCCGAAGTAGCGGCGATTTTCATAAAAGATCCATGGATAGATCTTCGCGCCGACTTCCGGGTCGACCATGTTGATGGTGACCGTCACGTGATCAACATTCATTTCGGCAAGCTCGGCGACATGGTCCGGCAGCACGAGCCCATTAGTGGAGACGCACAGCTTTATGTCGGGGATTTCCCTGATGACGCGGTCGAGCGTTGCCTTCGTTTTCTCCCAATCGTAACAGGCATCCCCCGGCCCAGCGATGCCAAGAACCGAAAGCTGCGGAACTTTGTTGGCAACGGCGATGACCTTGCGTAGCGCTTGGTCGGGCGTCAACTTCTCAGACACAACACCAGGCCGGCTCTCGTTGGCGCAATCGTATTTGCGATTGCAATAGTTGCACTGGACATTGCAAGCCGGCGCGACCGCCACATGCATACGCGCGAAATAATGATGCGCTTCCTCCGAAAAGCAGGGGTGATCCTTGATCCTTTCCCAAATAGCCGGATCCCCTTCGCCCGGGCTGGTCGGCGACGAGCCGTAGGAGGACGATGCGCAGCCACCGGATTTCGCGGCTGCCAGAAAACCCTCGGATGTCGTGCTAGTCGGCCCCTCAATCGAAACTGTCGGTGAGGACATCAAACGGCTCCGTTGCTGGTAACGTCGCGGTTCAAGGTGCAAGAGCCATACCAACTGAAAAAAGCGGCTTCAGTTCACTATTCGGGTCGATATCGCATTGTGTCAGGCCGGCGCGACACAATTTTGTCCTGCTTGCGACAGTGCAAGTCCAAATCCGTTCAGAAGCACGAAGCACTCCTTGTCGCGCACAGGGCGCGCAAGACCACTGGCCTGACGATTGGCTCATCAGGCTCTTAGAATTTCCTTCACCTCGATACTATGCCGGCGTATCGCCTAGCCGACTTGTCGCAGCTTGAGGCCGAGAATTCGAGCCGCATTAGCCTGAACCCAGCCGGCCTTCTCCATTGTGTCGATCAGCCGTCACGCTCCGTCCGCCGCGGTCTCAGCCCCCGTCCGGCCGTATCGTTAGAATCGCAAGTGGCTATCTCGTGTTCAGGGGGCGCCGATGCGCCGAACCGGCATCGTGCTGGCCCGTGAGAGCTCGTCGATGACATTGCCACGTTCCGAAAGATTGGTTCCTTCCAGAGGAGAACGCCAAGCACGCAGTTCTCCGGCTCGGACGTTGCCGGGGAAATAGCATTGCGAGATCAGCTCAACTGCCGACGGCGCAAAGCCATGGTTCTCCATATTTCAAGGGTAAGCGCTGTGTCCTTCCAGGAGGACCCGCGATCTGTGGGCCTGCCGATTCTGAGGTGGATCGGAGATCGGCTTGTGTCTGAACTTGAACTTACGATTGACCCTGAGCGGCAGCCTCGGCGTTTTCGAGGGTGATCAACGGCGCTGTTGGTCGGCGGCATTGGTCGATGGACGACAAGGCACGGAGTCATTCCGAGACCCTGGAGCCGACGCGGTGATCTCGGAGGTTGCCCGGCGCTACGGGCTGCGGCCGCGGCGGAACGCTCGCAAGCTTGCGACGTCGGCAGGACAGGCCACTCCCGCCTAGTGGTTTCGGTGGCGCCACCGGAACGACCCGTTGGGCCTATCCGTGCACCAGAGCTCAAGGCCACGGCCTGAGAATCGGCCGCCGCTCACCCTACTTGGTTCCTCAGCCGACTGCGCTAAGAAGGAGAGCAACTTCCGTCGGCGCGAGGATCATTGCGTCGTGGCCAGTGGCGAGTTCCTGCCACGCCCAGCCATCCTGCTTCGCGACCCATTCTCGCGCTCCCGCCATCGGCGGGTGGAGTGGATTAGTGCAGACGACATAGGTTCGGGGTCTGCCGTTGCCGAGCGGGTGCTCGAGCTTAAGTCCGCTTTCGTAGGTGCCTGCCGGATGCGGTGTTATCCGGCGCCGCACCCAGTCCGTGAGCGAGTGTCCCTCGGGAATGCCGAATGCTGTTGGCGGCGGAGTCGGCATGAAGATACCCCGTCCTTCCTCCGCAACCAATTTTCGACGGGCCGCGACGATGTCGGGGGGCATGGTGCTGAATACACTTTGACCGCTCTCGACGATGGCGCTGTCGAGATAAACGAGATGGCTGATATGGTCGGGTATCCGGTCGGCGGCGCCGGTGATGCTGATGCCGCCTAGACTGTGACCGACAAGGATCACATCGCTCAGCTCTTCCGTCACAATGTGGTTGACGATGTCGGTCACGAATGTGTCGGGCGTGATGTCCTTGCACAGCAAACGTGCGCGTTCGCCGACACCTGGTCGGCGTGGTCACGTGGCATCCCATCTTGCGAAGATTGGCAGCCACGTCCCGCCAACACCATCCGCCATGCCAGGCACCATGCACTAGCACATACGTCTTTGCCATGGGTTGTGCCGTTCCACTTGCTCACCGGCCGTTGTGGCTGCCATCCGGCACGATGGCCGGGCGTTGTCCCAAAGGGGCTCGACCACGTGACCGGTGGTAAGTCCGGCGCACAGGGCAGCGCCGTGGCCTGAGGACACCGCTAACGAGTCAAGGAAATTTGAATTGCGAAAGGCCAATATTCACTAGCTCTTTGCAAGTGGATGGAGAGGCTCATGGTGTGCCGCAGTTGCTCGCTGCCGGCATGCTCTTGGCACGGTCCCGGCTGATCATCCGAACTTGAACAGGACACCAAAGCCGCCGCGCGGATAGTTCCACTCGATGTCGCCGCCTTTCTCGCACAATATCCGGCAGGTGCCGCATTCCATGCAGCCGTCGGCGGTGATCTCGACTTGACCCTTGTCATTCAACTCATAGCATTTCGCCGGACAGACGTAGGTCAACGCAAGCAAGTTCGCGCTTGGCTTGTCGTGCGGTCGCACTATAATATGGGGGCGGCCGGAATCGACCAGATAGCGGTTCTGGTAAAGTTTGTCCTCGACACGAACCTTCGTCACTGCGATCGTCATCTTGTACCCTCTTCAGCGCCATGCCAATGCCAGGCGGACCGCGTCGCTGACCAACCCCCAGCGCGAGCGCGCGTTGATGAAGGCGGCCGTGGTGTTCTTTTCCTTCTCGATCTTCGGCGTGCCGTCGACACGCATGAAGTTCTGAGCGGCATGCGACATCAGCCGCGGATAGCTGTCAAAAAAGTTGCTGGAATTGGTGTGGAGCAAGGCTGGCATGTCCTTGTATTTCTTAAGATCCTTGATCACAAAGGAGTCATCCAGCATCGTCTTGTAGAGCGCAAGGTTCGCTTTGGTCATAGGACCGTTGCGGCTTTTGACTTTGATGATCGCCTCAGCCGCGACACGACCCGAGGTCATGGCAAGGTTCGAACCCTCACGGTGAATGGCATTGTTCAGTTGCGCTGCGTCGCCGACGATGACCCAACCGTCGCCGAAGAGCTGCGGAATGGCCTTGTAACCACCTTCGGGGATAAGATGGGCGGCATATTCTTTCACCTCCGAGCCAGCGATCAGCGGCCGGATCGAAGGATGGTTTTTCATCGCATCCAGGAGGGCGGACGGGCTCTCCATCGTCGCGGCGAAATCCGAGACCAGGCAGCCGATGCCGAGTGATATCGACTCCTTGTTGGTGTAAAGGAAGCCGAGCCCGGCCATGCTGCGAGAGATCGTGCCCACGGCCTCGATTACGCAGCCTTCATCGCCCTTGACCCCGAACCGCTGGCCAATGACCTCTTCGGGCAAGAAATGCATTTCCTTGACGGCAAGCGCCACGGTCTCCGGCTTCGGCATCTCGCGCAGGCCTGCGCGAGTGCCAAGCAATCCCGACACCCCTTCTGCGAGAACGACCACATTCGCGAAGACCACTCCGCCAGCCCGGTCTGTGCGGACGCCGATCACCTTGCCATTGCCATCACGGACGAGTTCCGTCGCGGTCGTCTCACACAGGACCGTCGCGCCAGCCTCGCGCACCTTGCGGGAAAACCATTTGTCGAACTGGGCGCGAATGATCGTGTAGCGGTTGGGTTTCGCCTCATTGAAGTCGTCCGACCGGTAATGAATTCCGGTGTGAGACGTGTCGTCCAACACCCAAAGTCGCTGTTCGACCAGGTGCCGCTCGAGGGGCGCATCATCCCGGAAGTCCGGGATGATCTTCTCCAGCATGTTCGCGTACATTATGGCACCCTGGACGTTCTTAGAGCCCGGATATTCCCCGCGCTCCAACTGCAGTACCTTCAGCCCCTGGCTTGCCAAAGTGTAAGCAGCTGCGTTTCCAGACATGCCGGCTCCGACCACTATGGCATCGAATTGTTCAATCATGTCCTCTCCCTCAACTCGCAAGCTTGTCTCGACTGTGCGGCGACAGCCGCCGGGTGAAGGCTTCCGTCAGTGCGGGCAGGAAGCGGATTGCATCCGTGACGATCCCGAGGTGGGCGAACTCGAAAATCGGCGCGTTCGGATCGGTGTTGATCGCGACGATGAGATCGGCCCCCTCGACCCCAACTCGGTGCTGGATGGCGCCGGAAATTCCGGCCGCGATGTAAAGCTTCGGTCGAATGGTCTTGCCAGTTTGTCCAATCTGTCGATCAGCCGGCATCCAGCCCTTCTGGACCAAGGGGCGCGAACAGCCATGCTCGGCGCCGATCGCTCGGGCAAGATTCTTCACAAGCTGAAGGTTCTCCGCCGCTCCGAGACCGAGGCCTCCCGCAACCACGACATCCGCATAGGCAAGATTTGCCATTGCCGACTGGTTATCCGGTAGGAAGCCGAGGACTTTGGTGACGATATCGTCCTCAACGAGCGACAGCTTGTGCCGCATGACACGCCCGACCGGCTTATCCACCCGTTGCGGCATAGGCATGACCCTTGGTCGCACCGTCGCCATTTGCGGCCGGTAATTTAGTGTATAGATCGTACACAACAATGAGCCACCAAAAGTCGGACGGGTCGCGGCGAGTGAACCGTCGGAATCTACATCAAGTTCGGTGCAGTCGGCCGTGAGCCCCGTCTGCAGGGTCGTCGCTACCGAGCCTGCAAGATCCCTGCCCAGTGTGGTCGCGCCGAGAAGGAGGATTTCGGGTTTATGGGTATTGACCAGATCCGTGAGCGCCTTGGCGAACGGCTCGTTCCGGTAGTCGGCGAGCGGCGGCGCATCGACGATGTAGACAAGATCCGCCCCGTAAGCGAAGGCCTCGGCAACAGCGTCCTCGACCATCTCGCCCGGCGGTCCCAGCACGACGCCCGCGAGCTGGACTTCAAGCTTGTCGGCCAATTTGCGGCCTTCGCCCAGCAGTTCGAATGATACAGGATGCACATTGCCGCGTTCGAGCTCGAGGAAGACCCACACGTGCCGGTAGTCTTTGAAATGGTCGGGAAGTTCTTTCTTTACACCGGCACGGCCGGGGGCAATGCGAGGGGTGGTTTGGCTTGCGGTCGACATTTTCTGCTCCTGGCCGTCACGTGCCGCTGTTGAAGGCCAGCTCATGTTCCAGCGCCGGCCGGCGGGTTAAGATATCGGCGATGAGTTCATCGGCTATGTCCTGCAAGCCCCTTTCCGCGGTGTCGATCTGCGCCGCCCTTTCTGCCCGTGCGGTGGGGGCGAAAACACGCTTGACGACTGTAGGCGAGCCACGCAGACCGCACCGGGTGAGATCGTCAATGCCGGCGTCGGCTGCAGTCCACTTCACGACTTGCCTGCGCGCCGCGCACAGAGCCTGCTGGAGCGAGCCCCGGCGGATTTCGTTGGTGTCTTCCAGCATGGTAATGAGGCAAGGGAGTCTGCTCTTCAGCAACTGGGTGCCGCCTTCGGCGCGACGCGCGACTTCGATCTCTCGCGTATCGAGATCGATGGAGGCAATCTTCGCGACATAGGTAAGTTGCGATAAATCTAGGCGCTTGGCTATGCCCGGTCCGACCTGGGCGGTATCGCCGTCAATCGTCTGCTTGCCGGTGAAGACGATGTCCGGCCTGCCGAAAGTCTCCCCAATTTTTGCGATTGCTTGCGAAAGAGCAAAGGAAGTCGCCAGCGTATCGGATCCGGCAAAATAGCGGTCCGTCAAGAGAACTGCTCGGTCAGCACCGTAACCGAGCGCCTTTCGCAGCGAGTCCTCCGCCATGGGCGGACCCATTGTGAGCACAGTAACCTCGCCACCATGAACGTCGCGCAGTTTGAGCGCTTCTTCGAGGGCGAACAGGTCGTAAGGATTGATGATGGTCGGAACACCCTGACGCATGATCGTGTTCGTCACCGGGTGCACGCGGATCTGTGCCGAATCCGGCACCTGCTTGATGCAGATTACGATATGCATTGGCGGTTTCTCTAAGCTCCCAGTCCGGATTCGTGCTTGGCGGTTCGCCTCATTGCCTGCATCGTTCATGCCAAGTCGTCTTCCTGCCTCTATTCCAGAAGGTGGCTTCGTTTGCTTCCGAGGAGGCGTCATGAGGACTGGATTTGTCGACTTCTCGACATTGTCGCGTCGCAGCCGTGTCGGGCTCATTACTTTCCGAACCGCTTCAGTGCAGAGTCGAGCGGGACGAAGGCGCGGCCAGGTGCGGGACATATGTTTGGATCGTGGTCCCTTAGCACCTTGAACACACGTTGCGTGAGCGGCGAGGAAGTCGCGAAATCTTCGTAGGCGCGTTCCAGCTTGGCGCGCACCCGCGCGGCGATTACCTGGTTAGGCAGACCGGAGAAATCTTCTTCGGCAAGGTATTGGCCCACGCGCTTCATGATATGGAGCCGCGAGACATTCATCACTTTCGGGTCGTAGGAGACGCCAAGGCAGGCGAAGAAGTCCTCCGCGGCCGACAGGCCCTTCAGTCGCGCTAGGATATCGGTGCGATCGATCGGGCGGCTATCAGCGGAGCAGTTCATTGTATTCTCCCGGCGCGTAATTGTGGTGTCGATGCATTGGTGACATTGCTGACGGCGTGCCGACCTCTGGCACGGCGGCTGGGCAAGAGACTTGGCGATCTCAAGCTTTTCTGAAGTGGTGAAGGCGACCCCGAGTTTGACTGCTCTCCATTGCGCAGGGTCGTCACGTTGAGGAAGACCTCACGGCTCGTCGGCTATTGTGCCGCTCGGACCCGGGCCGGAATGAAGCTGTTCTGCACCTCGCCCGCACAGTCCAGCACTGGGAACGGCCCGTAGCTTCTCGGTGATCGCAGGCAGGACCTCAAGCACGCGGTCTACGTCATCTTCGCCGTTGTCACGCGACAAGGAGAAGCGGACTGCCCCACATGCCGCGTTCATAGCGATCAGAACATGGCTCGGTTCCAGTGAGCCAGAGGCACAGGCGGACCCGGCGGAACAGGCGATTCCCAGCCGGCTCAGGACAATTGGAATTGCATCGCCTTCGATACCTTCGAATCCAATGTTTGCAGTGTTTGGCAATCGCTCTTGCGGATCGCCGTTGATGGATGTGTTTGGGATGCGCTGGATGATCCCGTTCTCAAGGCGGTCGCGCAACCATTTTATTCGTTTTGTCTCGTCCATGAATTTCAAGGCGAGTTCGGCCGCCATGCCCAGTCCGACTATGCCGGGTGTGTTTTCAGTGCCTGCACGCCGGTCGCGCTCTTGGTGCCCACCCTTGATCATGGAGGAGAAGCGCACGCCACGTCTTACATAAAGCGCGCCTATCCCCTTTGGACCATGCAGCTTGTGGGCGGAGAGCGACAGCATGTCGATCGCGGTCGATTTCAGCTCAATCGGAAGCCTTCCGACCGCCTGCACTGCATCAGTGTGGAAAAGCGCGCCGACTTCCCTGGCTAGATCGGCAAGCTTAACCACGGGAAAGATCGTACCGGTCTCATTGTTCGCCCACATTATCGAGACGATTGCCACTTGTGGAGTGAGAGCGGTTCTGTAGGCGTCCAGGTCGAGCCGGCCGTGGTGATCGACTGGGATAATGTGCACCTTGACGCCGCGCGTCTTTTCAAGGTGCGCGCACAACTTCAGAACGGCCGGATGTTCAACCGCGGAAGTCACTATTTCCGTTCGGTCGGGCATCACCTCCAGCGCCGAAAGGATGGCTGTACTGTCGCTTTCAGTCCCGCCCGAGGTGAAGATGATCTCGTCCTCGAATCCCGCGCCGATGAGGGCTTGCAACTGTTGCCTCGCCTTTCTCACGGCTTCAGCAACCGATGCGCCATAGGCGTGCATGGACGAATGATTGCCAAATTGCTCCGTAAAGAAAGGCAACATCGCTCCAATGACTGCAGGATCAACCCGCGTCGTTGCGTTGTTGTCGAGATAGACAGGGTTCATGGGAGTGATCCTTCAACTGCTGAAATGATTCAAGGGTAGGCGGGCCATTGAACCTCTGGCGCATATCGTATCTGGTAAGGTGGGCGGCCGGGCGAGCGATGGCTTGGCTGACCGGTCGCTGTCGACATTGCCCTTTGGTGGCGGCATCTGCCGGGAATTCAGCTGTTTCGGGCAATTTTGTTTGCTTGCCCACGGCAACGATCGATGATCGCGATTTGGCGCATCACCGAACGCAATTGTTCCGGGCCGACAGTGCGTGTCGGCCGGTTCCAGAGCGCCGGCGGTGCCGGTTCGACGCAGTATTCCTTGGCGTCGCTATAGTCGAACATAGCCTGTTCCCTCGCAATCATTTGCAGGACTTGCCGCAGCCGCACGTCTCACGCGCATTGGGGTTATCGAAAACAAAGCCGGATGTTTCGAGCCCAGTGACGAAGTCCACGGTCATGCCGGCTGCATGGGGTTGGGAGCCTCTATCCATGAACACCTTGAGCCCATCTCGCTCGATGATCGCATCGCCCTCACGTGAGACGCTCTCCAGGCCCATTGAGTATTGGAAGCCGGCGCAGCCGCCGGCATGGACCATGATGCGAAATCCTTCCGCCGGCTCGCTGGCGCGGTAAAGAGCGGCCTTGATGGCGGCAACAGCGTTGTCGGTGAGCGTAATCATGGCTCGATTTCTCCTCGGTCCGACGTTTTCGCGGATCATCTCGCATGGACCGTGCCAAAGGGAAGACGTGTCAAAAACCGTAGGACATCCCGACGTCTCTTATGCTCGATTGCTGGGGAGACGTCCGACAACCGACACTTACTGTCGGATTTGTCGCGTCCGCGTCACAGGAAGGGCGCCTGAGTTCGCGATGCACTCACGCGTAAAGCAATGAACAGAGCCAAAGATGTTCAGAGCTTGCCGCGGAGCAACTGGCACGATTTTTGTGAAGCCTTCGTTGCGGCGGCAAAATTGCCGGCCGATTCACCTTTGGGTTGCCCTCGCAATCGAAGAACGAAGGAGAGCAATATGATCCATCAGACCCGCCTTGAGTGGGAAAGCAGCACCGCCGGTGGTACCCGAATGCTCGATCGGCCGATTGGCGCCGACCACCCAACAATCGCTCTCTACCGGCGATTGGCCGCTGACCGCCCGGAGACAGGATTCGACTGGCATGTGCCTGACGATCGATCGCGTCCGCCGTGCACACCCCTGAGGCCCGTTTTTCGATCGATCGTCAAAAGAAGAACGGGGCAGGGGTAAAAACATGGATCAGCGCAAGAAGCGGTCGCCCAACGAAATCCGGCGTGCGTGGGAAGTCTGTCCGAACATTCCCGCGCGTGATTTCGCAGCCCAATTGGCCATTTCGGAAGCGGAACTGGTCGCGGCCCATTGCGGTTTCGGCGCGGCACGCATCGACCCGCGCGTCAATCACGTTCTGACGGGCCTCGAATTCGTGGGCGAAGTGACGGCGCTGACCCGCAATCAAGGTGCCGTGCACGAAAAGATTGGCGTCTTCAACAGAGTGATAACCGGCAACAATCACGCCATGGTCCTTGGTGACGAATTCGACCTTCGCGTCTTCCCGCAAGCTTGGAGGTATGGTTTCGCTGTTGAAAGGCGCCATCGCGGCGGAATCCAGCGCAGTTTGCAATTCTTCGACGCCACCGGCGCAGCAGTGCATAAGGTGCATCTCAGGCCGGTCTCCAACCTTCATGCCTATCGAAAGCTGGTGGCCGAGCTCGTATCCGCCAACCAGGAGCCGACCATGTCGCTTAAGGCGAGAGTAGCCGACCTGGGCGCGAGGACTGCGGACTGGGCCGGCACGGTGGACGACCTACGCGAGCACTGGAGCCGGCTGACTGACGTCAACCTTCTAAAGACGCTCAAGCTCAGCCGCTGCCAGGCTTTGCGCATGGTCGGCCAGGATTACGCTTGGCTGCTCGACAATGCCGCAGTTGGCGCCGTGCTCCAGCGTGCGGCCGAAGACGAATTGCCGATCATGTGCTTCGTCGGCAACCGAGGTTCTATCCAGACCCATTCCGGCTTAATCAAGTCGGTCAAGCAGATCGGGCCGTGCATCCATGTGCTGGACGAAACGTTCCGGCTGCATCTCAGGACCCACCAAATCCGTGAGGTTTGGGCCGTGCGCAAGCCGACCAATGACAGTCACGTCACCTCGCTCGAAGCATATGGGTCCGACGGCAAGATCATCATCCAGTTGTTCGGTGCGCGCAAGGAAGGCGAACGCGAGCGCGACGACTGGCGGGTTCTGGCGGAAAACCTGCCTCGTTTCCCCGACAGCTACATGAGAAAAGACCGATCGTCGTCGGTGGGACGCCGGCGCCCATCTGCCTCCGCAGCCAGTAGCCGGGCATTGAAGCCGAGACCGGGGACACGATGACGCAATAAGCGCGCTGTATTATCGCAACGCGATGAGCAGGAAGCAATTTGGCGCTGCCCCATCGACCGCATGGTTACGACGAAGCCGCGGCCTTTGGGCCGAGCTCAGAGGTGGCAATAGCGTGAACGCCGCCGACCGTCACTCCCCACCAGGCGGTCAGGTTTTGCGGTTCGGGCCGAGCAAAAATACTGTCAAGACAGCGAGGAACGTGGCAACCGCGCTGTAGACAAAGACACTGGCAATACCCGTGTGATCCACCAATAGGCCACCGAAAGTTGTGCCGGCTGCGATGGCCACTTGGAAGGTTATGACCATCAGTACACCAGCGCTCTCGGCCTGTTTCGGAGCGGCGCGTAGCACCATCCATGTCTGCAATCCGACCGGGACCGCGCCAAAAGCAAAGCCCCATACGGCAACTGCAATTGCCGAGGTCAAGGCCGATGCTCCCATAGTCAGGAGCGAGACAGCGGCTACGGCAATGAGCAGGGGCGGCAGGGCCGCGACCGCCTTGAGACTGTGTTTGGTGAGGAATGCGCCGGCTAAATTGCCGAAGACGCCGGCCGTGCCAAAAGCAAGGAACACGAGCGGGATTGACTTCTTTTCGAGCGCAGGAACGCTCTCGAGAAAGGCGCGGATGTAGGCGAAGCTGGCAAAATGGCCGGAAGCGACCAATAGCACGACTAGCACCGCAACCTTCATCGCCGGATTCTTCGCGACATCCAGCGGACTGCGGAATCTGCGCACTTCGATCGGAGGCAGTGGCGGAATGGTTACGAGTTGCACGAGCAGCGCAACGGCACTCACGATTGCGGCGACCTTGAACGAGGCTCGCCATCCCCAAATGTCACCGACATAAGCGCCGATTGGAGCCGCGCAGACGGAGGCGACAGAAACGCCGGTGAGGATGATCGACATGGCGCGCGGCATGAGGTGACTTGGAACCAGCCGCATCGCCAACGCTGCCGAAATAGACCAAAAACCACCAAGCGATATGC
>NZ_RZSF01000121.1:0-17539 GCF_004023325.1 Mesorhizobium sp. M1A.F.Ca.ET.072.01.1.1
GTCTTGAAGTTGACATAGGCCGTTCCGGCAGTAAGAGGCTTTGATGCTTCATAGATGTCTCGAGCCCATTCGATGCAGGCCTTGTCCATGGCCGGTTCGCGCCAGCGGGCGTGAACGTTCATGACGAAATGCGAGCTCCGCTGCGGAAACGCCGTCGCATCCGCCGGGACGCGGCCAGCGACGCCGCCGACATGGCCGAAGAATATCTCGCATTCGGGACCCGGAAGCCTGGATATCGCGGTCGTGGTGATCTCGATCGCGCTGTCGGAAAGCTCAGTGAAGTCATGGCTCTTCCAATAATTGCGGGCGCCAGGCGCGAGCAGCGGATCGAAGGCCTGCTGCCAGCCCGTGAACGGGTTGGGACCGACGACGTCGGCGATCGGCGTGCCGATGGCGCGGAGCTTTTGCGTCGCCTTTTCGCCAGCCTCGATATCGCCGCAATAGCACATGGCCAGCACCAGCACTTCCTTGCCGTGCCATTCGGCCGGCAGGAAAGGCAGCGGCGGCGCCTGCCGCATGACCACCCAGCAGGTCAGTTCGTCGGGGGCGGTTTCGAGCGCGGCGCGGTATTCCCGAAGCACCTTCCCGGCATCGGCGAAGGGATGGACCACAAGGCCCGACAGCACTTGCGGCCCGAACTGGTGAAGTTTGAACTCGAACCCCGTGACGACGCCGAAATTGCCGCCGCCGCCGCGCAGCGCCCAGAACAGGTCCGCGTTCTCGGTCTCGCTGGCGCGCAGCAGCTTGCCGTGCGCGGTCACCACGTCGGCCGAAACGAGATTGTCGATGGTGAGCCCGTATTTGCGGGTGATCCAGCCGAAGCCGCCGCCCAGCGTCAGGCCGGCAATACCGGTGGTCGAGTTGATGCCGGTCGGCAGCGCCAGCCCGAAGGCCTGCGTTTCGCGGTCGACATCGACAAGCGTGGCGCCGGGTCCGACCCAGGCGCGCCGCGCCGCGACATCGACCCGCACAGACTTCATCATGGAGAGATCGATGACGAGGCCGCCCTCGCAGATGGCGCTGCCGGCAATGTTGTGACCGCCGCCGCGCACGGAGACGAGAAGTCCGTTCTCACGGGCGAAATTCACCGCGGCAACGACATCGGAGGCGCCGACGCAGCACGCGATCAGCCCGGGCCGCCGGTCGATCATGTCATTCCAGATGCTGCGCGCGCCGTCGTAGCCGGCGTCACCCTCCCGCAGCACCGTGCCGCGTATTTGCGTCGAAAGCGTTTCCAGGGCGGCGGCATCGACCGTGGTCTTGCCGCCCTCAAGGGCAGTGAAGCTCATGGCATTCATGAATTCCTCCCGTTCTTGTTGATGAGCCCTCCACCCGAATTTTAATGTGCGCTCATGTTCGGCATCCCGCAAGTTATCGCGGGCAGCGAGCCGGCCGTGCGGGCCTTGCTCAACAAACGATTGGCAAGAACGGCACGCGCCTTGCCTGCAATCTTGACGGGCAGGAATAACAGGCTTTCAATCAAGAGAGATTATCGCTGCGGACATGAGGGAACGCCGCATGAAACGCATGTTGTTTGCCTGTTCGATATCGTCTGTGCTGCTATTGTCAGCGAACCGGGCGTTTGCGTTCAATTTCGGCTTCGTCAGAGTGCCGGACTGGATGGATCCTTATATCGGCGTGCTCGTTGCCGTCACCCTCTTCTTCTGGCTCGGACTGGGGGCGACAAAGCCGAGCGGCGTGCCGTTCAAGCAGGTGCGGTATGTGAAGATTTCGCCCATAGCGAATTTCTTCTACCTCGGCATGGCCTTCTTCTTCACCATCATGATGATTGTGCTGTTCGCCGGCATGGGCCTGAGGCGATACGCTGAGTGGACCGGCGCAGCGTAGAGAGAGAGTGAAACGGGACAGATCGAAGCTCTTTCGTGCCCCCTTCTGTCCTGCTGGAGATCTCCCCCTCAAGGGGGGAGATTGGCAGCTTCGGCGCCGTGCTCCTACGCCTTCACCCGCTTCAGCGCCTGCGCCATGCAGTGAATGCCGCCGCCGGTCTTGGAGATCTCGCTCATGTCGACGGCCGCCACCTCGAAGCCGCGTGCCTTCAGCTTTTCAATCAGCGTCTTGCTCGAGGTCGGCGCGATCACCCTGTCCTTGCCCAGCGACATGAAGTTGCAGCCGAGCGCCATCGTGTCCTGGAAGGGCACGTCGATGATCTCGTGGCCCTTGCCCTTCAGCCAGTCGACGATGCCGGGCTCGGTGCAGGCAAGGCAGACGGCCGTGAGCTTTTCGGCGATCGGCACCACCATCAGGTCTATGTGCACGTAGTATTCGTCGATGAAGGCGATGCGCGTCTCCCAGCCTTCCTTGTCGAACCAGGCCTGCACCTGGCGCGCGCCCTCCTCCTGCGTGCGGGCGCCGCCGCAGCCGATCAGCACCACGCCTTCCTCGATGACGTTGAAGTCGCCGCCCTCGAAGGTGCCGGCGGTCACCATGTCGTAGATCGGGATGCCGAGCTTCTCATAGGTGCGGATGGCGGCGTAGTTCTCGCCGCGCCGCCACCAGTTGGCCATTGCGGTGATGAACGCGCCGTAGGGCGTCATGACGCTGGAGTCGCGCGAATAGACCTGCATCGGCAGTTCCGGCGTCGGCTCGTGCCAGTGGATGGTGACGCCGAAATGCTCGTAAGCGGCGACGAGGTCCTTGTGCTGCGCCTGGGCGATCTGGATGTTGCAGGGCGCCTCGCGCAAATGCTTTCTGGACAGCGAACTGGTCGAAAGATGGCGAAGGAAATTGGGCGAGCCGAGCAGCACGTCGGTCAGAACGTCGGTCTCGTTGGCGAAGCCCCAGGCAGTGAGCGGCTTGGTGCCGCCATTGGGATTGCGGCGCTGCAGCGAGAACGGCTCGGCGACGATGCGGTCATGGACGGTCATGGTGTTCTCCTCGGGGTCGGACTGCTTGAGATCATTGGCTGCTCGGTATCCACCAGTCGCGCCCGCGCGCGGTGGTGACATATTCCGGCCAGCGGAAGTTTACCGGCGGCTCGTAGTCGCAAAGCGGCGCGATCCAGTTCGAGCCGCCGGCGCCGCCGCCGGTTCGCTTGACGAATTCGTCCATGACCGCATCGCGCGCTGCCTTGTCTTCCAGCAGGCGAAGCGCGGTGAGCGCGACGGTCTTGGAGGCGCAGGTCACCATCGGGTCGATGGTGGCCGGAATGCCGCCCAACGCATTCATCACCCAAGCGGGATAGGCGTGGCCGTTGGCCGAACGCAGCGCCGGGCGGGCGACGTAGAAGCGCGATGTCGGCGCGTGCCAGCTCATGTCGGTATAGTCGTCCGAGGTCGAATTCACCTGCGAGGGCGGCAGGTCGCGCCGCAGGATCGCCTCGGCCTCCTGCGGCGTGATAAGGCGCTCCAGTTCGTCAATGAACGGATTCTCGGTCGCCTCGCCGCCAGCATTGACCTGGACCTCGCGGGCGATCGCCCTCGCCTCTTCGTTCCACTGTGGCGGACCGACGGTCGAGAGCGCTTCATAGGTGATGCCGGCCATGGCGTGGTTGGCCAGTCCCGGGCGCGACTTCGACACCCAGTGGCGTTCGTAGCGGCAGCCGCTCATCTTCGCCGCCGCTTCCGCGTTTCTGTCGAGCACGGCGGTCACCTGCTCGGCCATGGCGATGGTCGGCACGCGGATCATGTACTGGATCTCGGCAAGGCCGGCCGGCAGATTGTCGGCGGTCGCCTGGCCCGCGGTCAGGATCGCCTCGCTAATCGACCAGCCGCCCTGGTGCGTCAGCATGGAATCGCGCAGCGCCTTGGAAGCCATGTACATCATCATCAGCGCGTCGTTGGCACCTGGCGCCCTGACCGCGGAATGCGCCTGCGGGATCGGGGCGCCGTCGCTTGCGCGACCCCAGTTCTGAGGCTCGTCGCAAATGAAGCGGTAGATCATCGCATAGGCCGCACCGCAATGCGTGTCCCAGCGCGCGGTGTTGCAGAGCGGCAGCATATAGAAGGGATGAAAGGAGATCATGCCGGCAAGGCCGTCATAATAGCCCTTGGCGGCATGGATCGGCTTCGAGCCCCTCACCTTCTCTGCCGGCTCGCCAGTGAAGCGCAGCGTGCCTTGAATGCCATGCTGCTGCATTGCCGCCTTGGCGGCGAGCAGCCCGCCGAGGCTGCCAATGCCGAGGCCCGAATGCGGATCGGTATGGCCACCCGCCTCGACGCTGAGCCCCGCCCGCGGTTGCTTGACCGTCACGGCATCCTGGCAGTTGCCGGGCACGGCGTCGTATTCGGCATACATGCCGATCGTCGGTCCGTCGCCATTCGCCCAATGCGCGCAGAAGGCGGTCGGCATGCCGCCCGAGCCCTCTTCCACCGAAAAGCCCTCACGCTTCAGCCGGTCGACATACCAGGCTGCGGACTGGTACTCGCGCCAGGCGGTCTCGCCGAAGTCGAAGATGGTGCGCGTCCAGGCCGACAAGAGCGGCTGGATGACGTCGATGCAGGCCAGTGCCGTTTCCTGCGCTGATGTCGTCACCGGTTTCTCCATGCCGCAAAGAAAGCAGTGAAGCGGCTCTTCAAAAAGTGATATGTTTTCCCGGCTCGTGCAAATTCGGTTCACCTGAGGCCTCTTGCGCATACCTTCCACGCAGGCGCTTCGCGCCCTCGACAGTTTTGCTCGTCACGGCAGCGTGTGGCGCGCGGCCGATGAACTCCACCTCACCCGCAGCGCCGTCTCGCATCAGCTGAGGCTGCTCGAACGCGACCTCGGCTTCGATCTCCTGCAGCGCATCGGCAAGGGCGTGGCGCTGACGCCGCGCGGCCAGCGCTACGCCGCCGATGTCAGGAAAGCGCTGACCGTGCTCGGCGACGCGGGGACGCAGAACAGCGGCGCCGGCGTCGGCGGCTCCTTCGGCATCTCCTGTCCGCCGGGCTTCGCCTCGATGTTCCTGTGCACCCATATCGGCGAGTTCCAGCAGATGTATCCGGACGTCGCGCTCTCGGTGCTGACGCCGCGGCGGCTCGACGACGTCAGCAATCCGGAGGCCGACGCCTTCATCGCCTTCGGCGTCGGCAACTGGCCGAACCGCGCGGTGGAGCTGCTTTGCGAGGTCTCCTTCACGCCGCTCTGCAGCCCGACGTTGCTCAACAAGGTGGGCGGCTTTTCCAAGCCCGCCGACGTCCTGCGCGCCAACCTGCTGCATCTCAGCGATACCGAGGACTGGGCGCGCTGGCTGGCGCTGTCCAAGGTGGAAAATCCCGACACCGAAGGCGGCATCTTCTTTTCCGACATGAACCTTGTCTTCTCGGCGGCAATCGCCGGCCAGGGCATCGCCATGGGAGACGAGCTGACCGGCCGCCGGGCGCTGAGCGAGGGCCGGCTGGTCAAGCCGTTCGAAGCGACGGTACCCTCGCCGCGCTCCTACTATCTGGTCTTCGAGCATGCCAAGGCGGGCCACCCGGTACTCAATGCCTTCAGCGACTGGCTGCGGGCGAAGCTTTTGGAAAGCAGGCTGGCGAAGTATTGAAGGCGGGGGGACGCCGGCACGCCTTAGGATGTCCCTCGGAGTGCCAACCGCCCGGACGTCATCCCCGGGCTTGACCCGAGGATCCATTCCGTGGCGATCGCGAAAGGCACGCTTGATCAGAATTCTGCACCGTTGCAGCTCCCAGAGGTCACGGCATGGCAACCAGGGTCTGCGCGCGTCGCTTCGCTCCTTGCTCCGCCCTGAAATGACGACGGCATGAACGCTTTCGCCAATCGCGAAGGTTGGCGAGCCCGCCGAACGCCCAAGTTTGGGAGACGCTCCCGCCACCTGCCCACCCGTGAATCAAATTTGCCGATCAGGCGAAAACTATTCGGTTGCGGTGAACGCGCGCCGTGCCTACGATTTGAAACAAGCGTGAGGACGAAGGCAGGATGCAGCAACCCGGCCGGGCCGCAGAGATCAAGGCGAACGGGATAGGCAAGAGCTTCGGCTCGTTCCGGGCGCTGGACAATCTCACGCTCGATATCGGCCGCGGCGAGTTCCTGACGCTGCTTGGGCCATCCGGTTCCGGCAAGACCACCTTCCTGATGATCTTGGCCGGCTTCGTGCAGCCGAGCGAAGGCAGGCTTTTCAGCGACGGCACCGACATTACCGACCGGCCGGCCGAACAGCGCGCCGCCGGCATGGTGTTCCAGGGCTATGCTTTGTTCCCGCATATGAGCGTGGAACAGAACATCGCCTTTCCGCTCAAGGTACGCAAGAAGTCCGCTTCCGAGATCAAAAGCCGTGTCGGCGAGATGGTCGAGCGCGTCGGTCTCAAAGGTCACGAGAAGAAATTGCCGGCGCAGCTTTCCGGCGGCCAGCAGCAGCGCGTGGCGCTCGCCCGCGCCCTGGTGTTCGAGCCGGGCGTGCTGCTTCTCGACGAGCCGTTCTCGGCGCTGGACAAGAGCCTGCGCGGCCAGATGCAGGCCGAGATGAAGCGGCTGCACCAGGAGACCGGCACCACCTTTGTCTTCGTCACTCACGACCAGAGCGAGGCGCTGGCGCTTTCCTCGCGCGTCGCCATCTTCAATCACGGCAAGCTCTTGCAGGTCGGCAGGCCGGACGAGGTCTACGACCGGCCGGCCAGCCGCTTCGTCGCCGAGTTCCTGGGCGAGATCAACATGCTGCCCGTGAAGGGCGTCAAGCCCGCCGATAATGGCGCCACCGGTGTCTGCGAGGACCGGGCGGTCAACATGCGCTGCAAAGCAGAAAAGGTCCGCGGCGACGCTATCCTGGCAATCCGGCCGGAACACATGTCGATCGCGCCGGAGGCAGCGGCCGGCGAAAACGGCATCGCCGCCACTGCTGTCGCTTCGACCTATCTGGGTGCGGCGACCAAGCTCGACCTGACCACGCGCCAGGGTGCGAAGGTCACCGTCTCGGTGCCGAACGAGGTGGCCGCGGCAGCGTTGAGCAAGGGCAATTCCGTCTGGCTGACCTGGCCGGCGGAAAAGGGCTTCCTCCTGCCGGACGGAGGACAATGAGCGCCGAAGCGGCGTGAATTCGCCGCGTCGGTTCCGGATCAGATCAATTAAAACAAGGGGAACTGACATGAACGAGACCAAGAAACAGACCATCGACTCCCTCGCAGAGAGGGCAAAACGCGGCGAGATCTCGCGCCGGCAATTCGCGCAGCTTGCAGGCCTCGTGCTCGCCGGCACGCCGATGCTGCTGCGCTCGACCCATGCTCAAGCCGAGACCAAGGGGCTGGTGCTGGTGAATTGGGGCGGCGACGCCATCACCGCTTACGACGCCGCCTACGGCCAGGCCTTCACCAAGGATACCGGCATCCCGGTGAAGATGGACGGCTCGGGCCCGACCGAGGGCGCGATCGCCGCGCAGTTCAAGAGCGGCGCGCCGACCTGGGACCTGGTCGACGTCGATCCGTTCTCGGCCATTACGCTGGGCGGCCAGGGCATGCTCGAGCCGATCGACTACAAGATCGTCGACAAGAGCAAGATGCGGCCGGGCTTCGGCTGGGAATTTGCCGCGTCGACCTACTTCTTCTCCTACGTGATCGCCTACGACTCGCAGAAGTTCGGCTCCAATGCGCCGACCGGCATGGCCGACTTTTTCGACGTGAAGAAATTCCCCGGCAAGCGCTCGCTCTACAAATGGGGCGTGTCGAGCTGGGAAGCCGCCCTGCTCGCCGACGGCGTGGCACCCGCCTCGCTCTATCCGCTCGACCTCAAGCGCGCGCATGACAAGATCGCCGCCTTCAAGGAAAACGTCGTCTCCTATTGGGGCGGCGGCGCCGAAAGCCAAAGCGTGCTGCTCAACGGCGAGGCTTCCATGGCGATCGTCTGGTCGACGCGCGCCTCGCTGATCGAGCAGGACTCGGGCGGCCAGATCAAGTTCATCTGGGACCAGGGCCTGATCTCGCCCGGCGCGCTCGCGGTTCTGAAGAACAACCCCGGCGGCAAGGAAGCTGCGATGAAGTTCATCGCCAGCACGCAGGATCCGCAGAAGGAACTGGTGATGTTCGACAAACTCGGCCAGGGCCCGGCCAACCCGGCGGCCGACGCGCTGATCCCGGCCGACAAGAAGCGCATCAACCCGGTCGATCCGGAAAACATGAAGAAGCAGATCCCGCTCGACATGGAGTGGTACGCCAAGAACTACGGCGCGGCGCTCGACGAATACATCAAGATCATCTCGGCTTGAGCGGGCGGAGATGCTGAACTGACATGAGGGGCACCCTCTCCGACAGGACGGGCGCGGCGCTGTTGATGGCGCCGCTGCTCCTGTTCCTGGTCCTTGCTTATGCCTGGCCTTTCCTCGGCGTGGTGAAGTGGAGCTTCACCTTGCCGACGCCGGGACTCGGCCAATATGGCGCGCTGGTCAGCGACCCGCTGGTGCAGTCGGTATTCGTCCGCACGTTGCGCATCGCGGCGATCGTCACCATCGTTTCCGTCACCGCCGCCTATGCGATCACGGTCGTCTGGGTGCGCGGCAGCCCGGTGCAGCGCGTGCTTGCGGAATTCTGCATCCTGGTGCCGTTCTGGATCTCGGTGCTGACGCGCGCCTTCGGCTGGGTGGCGCTGTTGTCCAACCGCGGCCTCGTCAACACCTGGCTGCAATCGATCGGCTTCATTTCCGAGCCGCTGACGCTCGTGCGCAACGAGTTCGGCGTCATCGTCGGCATGTCGCATTTCCTCATCCCCTTTGCGGTATTTCCGCTGGCTTCGGCCATGCGCAGCCTCGACGAGCGCGTGCTGCTCGCGGCACGCGGGCTTGGCTCAAGCCGCATGCGCACCTTCTGGACGGTGTTCGTGCCGATGACGCGCTCGGGCATCATCGGCTCGGCGATGATCACCTTCGTCTTCTCTCTGGGCTTCTTCGTCACGCCGGCGATCCTCGGCGGCGGCCGCAGCGTGATGATCGCCGAACTCATCTATCTCCGCATTTTCCAGAGTCCGGACTGGGGACTGGGCGCGGCAATCAGCGTCGTGCTGGTGGTCTTCGTCGGCGCGCTGATGGCGCTTTTGTTCCGCTACGTCAAACCAAAGCAATTGGTGTAGGGCGATGCCGACCTACCGCCCCGGTCCCGTCTCGCTCATCCTCGCCGTGCTGGTGGCGCTATTTCTGCTTATGCCGTTGCTCGCCGTCATCCCGGTGTCACTGACGCCGAGCCGCATGTTGACCATGCCGACCGGCGAACTGTCGCTGCGCCACTACCGTTCGCTGATCGAGGATCCGCGCTGGCTGGAGTCCATCCTGCTCTCGATCCGCATCGGTGTGGTCAGCAGCGCGCTTTCCACGGTGCTCGCGCTCACCTTCAGCCTCGGCGTGTGGATGTTCCAGCCGCGCTTCACTGCCGTCCTGGTCGGCTTCGTGCTTTTGCCGATGGTGGTGCCGCCGGTGGTCTCGGCGGTGACGCTCTATTTCCTGCTCACCTCGGTCTCCGGCATCTCGTCCTTCTTCGGTTACGACACCTGGCTGGGTGTCGCGATGGCGCATTCGGTGATGACGGTGCCCTTCGCCACCGTTCTGATCCTGGTCTCGCTCAGCCAGCTCGATCGGCGCATCGACCTCGCCGCACGAGGCTTGGGTGCCAGCGTGTGGGAGCGCGCGACGCGCATCATCATGCCCAACATCAAGTTCGGCATCGTCACCGCGGCGCTCCTCTCCTTCGTGCTCTCTTGGGAAGAGATCGGCGTGACGCTGTTCATCACCTCGGTGAACGCCATCACGCTGCCGCGCCTGATGTGGATGGGCCTGCGCGACAACATCGATCCGGCGATCGCAGCCCTTTCGGTGATCCTGATCATTATCACCGTGCTGGTGCTCGCCGTGCGCAGCGTGATTACGCGCCGGCGAGCCGCACCGTAAATCCGCGGCTTTGTCCCAAAACGAAAGAGGCCCGCCGGGAGCGGCGAGCCTCTGACGGTGCCAAAGTGGAAGTCTGGCCCGTGGTGATCCGGGGGTGTGGATCGCGCAAAAGTCTAGCCACCCGAAGTCCGGCGCGCGATTTACAAATCCGTAAACCTCGGCGTGCCGGGAGCGGGCGGCGGCGGCAGAAAAGTGCTATAATATCATCGGCTTGTGAGCATCCGCGACCGCGCCGGCGCATCATCCTTCAATCAAAAGTGATGGGAGGACTGCGAGAAGTCGGGCCGGATCGGCGACGACGGCGGCCAGCCCGTGACGACATGACGAAATCCGGCCGCTACCGGTTTCTCCGGCAGCAGCATTCTGGCC
The DNA here is from genome assembly GCF_004023325.1 of Mesorhizobium sp. M1A.F.Ca.ET.072.01.1.1. Taxonomy (NCBI): domain Bacteria; kingdom Pseudomonadati; phylum Pseudomonadota; class Alphaproteobacteria; order Hyphomicrobiales; family Phyllobacteriaceae; genus Mesorhizobium; species Mesorhizobium sp. M1A.F.Ca.ET.072.01.1.1. The sequence goes on from NZ_RZSF01000121.1 coordinate 10,187, forward strand.
AGGATCGCGTCCCGGCGAATGAAGTGATGATAAAGTGCCGCCAGGGCAGGTATGCCTGGCCGGCGCATTGCCATCCTGTTTGCATCGCGCCTTCAGGGGGCGCGCCGCGCAGGCGAAGCAGGCGAAGGCTGCTCGCCCTCGCCCGCGTCGGAGCCGTTCAGGCGGCCTGCGGCGGCCGCATTCTTTCGACAAGAGCCTGCCGGGCCGGGCCGGCGAGCGGCCTGTCCATCGTCAGCAGCCCGTCGAGCAGAACGAGGAGTTCACGCGCTGCGGACGACTTGCAGGAATAATAGACCATCTGGCGGTCGCGGCGGGTGTCGACCAGGCCAAACCTGCGCAGTTTGGCCAGATGCTGGGAGAGTGCGGACTGGCTGAGTTCGACCTTGTCGGCGAGCGCGCCGACAGACAATTCGCCCTCGGCCAGGTAGTTCATGATGAGCAAACGCTTCTCGTTGCCCATTACCGCAAGAAAGGCTGCCGCGCTTTCTGCGTTGGCGGTAAGTTTCTTGGTCACCATCGGTTTCCCCATGTTCATGCTCTTCCGAGGCCACGGGGGCAATGGCTTCGGAATTCCAGAGCATTTGATGGGCCTGCTCCGACACGCCGTCGGAACCTGCCCTGCTTCTTTGTTCGACCAATACCCTCCGTAACCCGGTTGCCACCACGTCGGGATCTTGGTCTCGGACAGCCTGCGCCGCGTTGTTGCGCGACGCAAGTTGGCGCAGACTCGGAATAATTCCGCGCCGCTAATGAGTATCAGCGCTTCGTCCTTTCAGCAAGATAGCGAAGCTGGCCCAGTCTCCGGCATGCCGTCGGGCAGACAACGAGACGAAAACCTGGCCGGCAGGGCGCCGCGAAAGACGCACGTTGTCGCCGTTTCCTTGAGGACTCACCCTCGTTTCCGAACCCGTGCTAATGTTTAGCCAGGGAGCAAGGGGGACATGAGCTGGAGGAAGAAGCCCGTGTCCAACATGTCGCGAAACACATTCACGCCCGCCGAGACGGCGCTGTTGGGGCGTGTCTTCGAGAGCGGCCGCATCGATGGAGAAACCGAAGAGCAGAAGGAGGCGCGCGCCTCCCGCATCATCGCCAATTACATGGCCGGCATCACCGATGAGACGGAACTCATCGAACTGTCCCGCAAGCCGCTCGGAAGATAGCCGGCAGCCACGCCCGTTATCGGCGCGCTGCTCACATCCTGTTGAAATATCGGGATGAAACTTGCCGCGCGGTGGCGCGTTTATCATCCGCTCACAACGCATCAGGGGTTTCGCGATGATCCAGGGATGGTTTTCCAGGCCGGTCGAAGTCGCCGTCGGCGTGGCAGGCTCGATCCGACACATCTCCAACGCCCAGCAGGCTGTGGAACTGCTGACGGGCCAATGGCGCGACGCCGGCAGCGCGCAGCATGGCGCGGCGCTGCGCGCCTGCCGCCGGGCTATGAGCGGCGACGTTCCGGCCGACAATGCCAGGGAAGCCTTCATCAGCGCAGCCCGCGAAGCGCATGTGCTGGTCGAATAGTCCCAAGGCGGCATCCTGTCTTCTGCAGAAGAGCGACCGATGCGCGAATTGACCGGACGCTTCCGCGCCGGCCGAAACCGCTGCCTGACGCGTTCATCCGCCTGTCGGCTCCGATCTCGCCGCGGGCGACAGCGGGGCCAGTGACGTTGTCACACGTTTTTTGCGCGGCGCGCCGGCGCAATGAATCCGCTGCGTGAGCCAACTCCGGCCGCCCATCGCTGATCTCTAAAATTCCCCGGAACATTATCGGCAGTTTTTGGTTAATGCGCGGGTCCGCCGATCATCCGGGGCCCGCATCCCAACAGGCGCCTGCCGGCGCCGTTGCTTATCAAAAGACCAACATACGAACGGAGCATGTGATGAACGACGTCTGGTTTTCCGAGCCGGTCGTGATCGATTTCGAACCAAGCGGACATCGCAAGGTCTCAAGCTGCTTCGAGGCAGTCGAATGCCTCGACCTGCGCTGGCCAAGGCGGGCGCGCGACCGCGCCTGGCGGTCGGCAAGCCGCGTCTGCCGCGACGCGCTCGACGGCTTGAGAAGTCCTACCGAAGCCCGCAAAACACTGCGCAAGGCAGCGAAGGCCGCCGGCCTGCTGGCCTGAAGCGTGTCGCGATCCCGTGCGGAAAAATCCGCCACCCGGATCGTGTCGAATTACCGCCAAGGACTTGCTCCCGGCAGCCCGTAAGCCAGAAAATTCGGAACATTGCAGCCGCCGACCTGTTACTTCCCCGTAGTCTCCTGACTACAGGGTTCCAGACCCAAGCCGAGCCCGTTCCGGCTTCCCATCGCCGGGGCGGGCTTGATTTTGTGCGGTATCGGTTGCGGCATCCCGGCGAGTGAGAGCAGCGACCGACGCATACTCTTCAGCACGCCCTTGCGGACATCCTGACGGGGCTACATGAAAACGCCGGCCGCTGGACTTTCGGGGCGCCTGTTGTTCAGGCCGTGCCATTTCAACGAGCCGGCCGCCGGCGCTCAATGCAAAGAGAGAGTCATGGTGAACGGGCGGCTAATATCCACAGGATGCGGCCGATTTGGAAAGAAGATCAGCCAAACCCGCCGAGCACCTCCGGGAATTGTACGGCCATCGCGCCCTCTTCCGCTTGCCTTGCGTAGATCCGGTGCATTTTCGCCGCGTCGTAACGCGCGCGGCGGCGATGCACGTCGTTACCGAAGAGACCGCCGACGGCATCGAAGCGGCGGAGGAAGCGTTTCGTTATCCCGCGCTCGAACGGCAGCCGCTGCCGGAAGGGCTTATTCCAAGGCGTATCCTCTGCCAGATCGCGCCAGATCTTGAGGGCTTCAAGCTCGACTCCAATCTGGCTGCCCCAAGGCTTGCCGCCCGCGAAATGCCGTGCATGGGCCTGAGAAAACCGATAATCCCGGGCGCCATTCGACATCAGATTCCAGTTCGGGTGCATCGTCTGCCATTTGCCCTCGAAGGCGACATTGAGCGCGTTCTGGTCGTTCATTTCTCGATGGATCGCGGTCTGGCGCGTCCGTTCCAGGAGGCCTTCCACGCGCACCACATCCATGTCGAAGACCACCACGCCGGAATTGAAGTATGGCGCGCCCGGCTGCATCCTAAAGGTTTTGCGATAAGACGGCCGGAAGTACATGTAGTCGTCGTGGGCCGCGAGCAGCGGCGCGTCGAGCTCCTGGCAGGCCAGGTCGTTGATGTCGCGATTGAACAGGACATCACAATCGGTGTAGGCGATCCGACCATAACCGTCGAATTGTGGTAGCAGGTCCGCGAACAGGCGGACGTAGGCGGCGATGCTGTAGGTACCGAAGCGGAAGCCAACGCGTTCCATGAAGTCGGTCACGTCGAGCAAGGCTACTCTGTCGCCAAGCAACCGCCTCGCGACTTGGATATCGCTCTCATCAGCCTTCACGTGGAGAATGAAGCTATCAATTGGCGCGGAAACATCCAGTATCCGGCGCGCTGCTAGGCATGCATAGGGAAAATACTTTCTATCGGCGGCCAAGAAGTAGCACGGGCGCTGCAAGCCTACCTCCGTGATATCGAGCTTCGTGCCAGGGTCTTTCAAAATCGACTGTGAATATCCGGCCGAGCCGCCGATTGTTTATCCCAGCCGCACTACACTGAGGCGATGCCTGCCACAAAATGCTTGCCGATGAAAGCCTCGATAGGGCCGGTGAGCGTGCCGGCTTCTTTTTTGATCTTTTCGTCGTCCCATTCCCACCACCGGATTGCCAGCAACTTCGAAATTACATCCTCAGAGAAACGATATCTGATCAGTCGGGCCGGAGAGCCTCCAACGATCGCATAAGGCGCCACGTCCTTGGTCACCACGGCCCCGGTGCCGACCACTGCGCCGTCGCCGATCGTCACCCCTGGCAATATTATGGCGCCGTGGCCAATCCAAACGTCATTGCCAATCGTGACGCCGCTCGGTCTGCCGCCATTTCGGACGGGATCGGATTGCTTCAGCATCCGGCTGTGGATCGGAAATGTCGTGGCGCGATCGGTCAAATGCTGGCCGGAGCACATGAAAAGCACGTCACCCGCGATCGAGCAGAAAGCCCCGACCGTCAGCGGGGCCTCCTTCGAGGGAAAAAAGACCTTCCGTCGTGACAAGCCATAAGTGTGGCGTCCCACGGTCACGTGTTCCGGCAGCTTCGACCGAGCGTTCCTCAACCAGGTGGACAATACGGACATTCTGAAGCCCCGCCTCCAGCACCATAGCGACATAGCCGCAGATGGGCCAAATCCACAAGCTCAGGAATTTCCCAAAGTCGGGCGAGTGGTCTTCAGTTTGAGACCAGATTGCCGAAGACTTTGATCGCCGCATTTTTTCCTCTGTTGGTGTTGTGTTTGCGGTGGATTGGGGCCGCGAGTGTTGCTAGTGGAGCGAACCGCCCCTTCGACTTAACAGAATGACGACTTGACTGAATGAATAACGTCTTTGGTTACATCGCCTATGGCGATAACGAGCTTTATCACCTTGGTGCGCTACTCAGCGCACTCAAGCTTTTGCACCATAGCCCGAAAGCCAGGATTATCGTGGCAACTGACAAGCCGGCATTCTTCCGCGGATACCCGCTTGAGACTATCCTAGTGAGCGCCGAGAAGAAGAAGGAGCTATCCTTCGATTGGCGCTATCATTTCGGCATCAAGGCTGGGGGCCTTATCGAGCTTTTGAAGCGCGCTGACCGATTGCTTTTCATGGACACGGATATGTACCCGGTCGGAGACCTGTCCCGAGCCTTCGGAGCTATTCGGCCCGGCCATTCAATCATGCGTCTTTGCGAGGGGCCGCATGCGTGGTGCCCGCGGCTGGAGGGCAAAGGTGTTCGGGTCGGCGACCATGTTGTGACCGGCCATGAACCGATGTGGAATAGTGGCGTCCTTGGCGTGCACCGCGACAACCTTCCTGCCCTGCTCGATGCCTATCTTCCGATGCTCGCCGTTCATGAGATCGCCAAGATAGATGCTGCTGAGCAGTTCTGCATTGGCATCGCCTTATCCCAAGATGGCCGAACCGTCAGTCCGCATCGCCTGAAAATCAGGAACTACAACACGCGGGGCAAAAAGCTGTTCGCCGGGCAGCGTGTTCGTCAATTCTTCAGTCTCTACGGCGACGCGACAATTGCCCAGCAAATCGCAAAAGCCGCTCGATATCGTCTTTGGCGAACGCCCGTAGACCTATGGCACCAGCGACGCATGTGGTCCGCTTGATCTTGGTTCCCACGCAGGGTGCGATCAAGCACGTGCCCGCCGCCTCTGCCATCCGTGAGAACGACCAAGATGAAGAGTTGGAACTCGCCTTGTTGGCGAGTTGGAGCTTTTCAAAGCAATAGCAGCTAAGTGCTTGAAATTAATGGCGATCCCGGCAGGATTCGAACCTGCGACCATCGGCTTAGAAGGCCGGTGCTCTATCCAGCTGAGCTACGGGACCGCTGGCCGGCCGGAGCCGGCTGATGCGAGTACGCGGATCGATCTAAAAGGATGATCCGCTCCGATTTTTGTTACGCAATTCCGGACGGAAAACCGCTGTGCACTTTTCCTGGAATTGTCAATGGGTCCAGGGCGTCCTGCGGTCATAGCGGAAATTGTCCGAATAGGAAATCTGCCGGCGCTTGGGCTCCTTCGGCTCCTCGACACGATAGGCAATGCCCTGCTTCTCGGCATAGGCGACGGCCTCTTCCCTGGTATCGAAGGTGAGCCGCACCTGGCTCAGCATATCGCCGGACGAGGTGTAACCCATCAGCGGGTCGATCTTCTTGCGCTGGGCTGGATCGAATTCCAGCACCCAGTGGCCGGTCTTGGCCTTGCCGGACTGCATCGCGGTTTTGGCTGGGCTGAAAATGCGCGCGGACATGGCCACCTCTTTGCCGCCCGAAGACCGGGCAATCATTTAGCGCGCGCCAAAAGGCCGAATGGAGCCTTAGGCCACGCACCAGCCCGTCAATACTGTGCAACGGCGCCGGCGGCAAGGCCGTACGCAGCCACGGCTCGGCCAGCGGAGGGCGGAACCTCGCGCCAGCCCGGACATTAACCGAAAAGAGAGGCGACCAGCACAGCCGCTCCGACCACAGGTCCGAGGTTGCGGGGCCGCCCTGTGCGCCTTGCGTCGCGATGCCCGTCAACAAGCCTGGACAGTCCGCCATGACCATGACAACCGAACATCCCGTCCTGCAGCTGGCCCTGCTTGTCGGCAGTCTGCGGGCCCAATCCTACAGCCGCAAGATCGCCAAGGCGCTGGCGGCCCGCTCACCGGATTCGTTGCGCTGCCGCTTCATCGAGATCGGCGAGCTGCCTTTGTATAATCAGGATCTCGACGGCGAGACGCCGCCTGCCGCCTGGTCGGCGTTCCGCGCCGCCATCAGGGAATGCGACGCGGTGCTGTTCGTCACGCCGGAATACAACCGTTCGATCCCGGGCTGCCTGAAGAACGCCCTCGACGTCGGCTCACGCCCCTCTGGCAAGAGCGTCTTCAAAGGCCTGCCCGCCGGCGTCGTCAGCGTCAGCCCAGGCAAAATCGGCGCCTTCGGTTCCAACCAGGCGCTCAGGCAGACCTTCGTCTTCCTCGACATGCCGGTGATGCAGCAGCCGGAGGCCTATATCGGAAATGTCGCCGAGCTGCTCGACGACAGCGGCGCGGTTAAGAACAGCGACACGGCCGCCCTCCTGAAAGATTTCATCGAGGCGCTGGAGACGTGGATCAGAACCGTGCGGCCGGGCGGCTCGTCCTTCGACGCTTTCATGAAGCAGCGCGAGAAGATCGCCGAGGATTATGTCAACGGCAATGCTACATCATTGAAGGCAATCGTGACGCATAGCGAGCCGGCCACCTTCTTTTCGCCGCGCGGCGATCATCTCGAAGGCGCCGATGCCGTTGCCGGCCGATACGAGCGCGACGCCGCCAGCTTCCACCAAGGCGGCAGCACCGACATCAAGGTGCTGCAGGCATCCGCGAGCGGCGATCTCGCCTTCTGGACCGGGCTGCAGCATGCGAGGGCGCGCATGGGCAAGAACGGACAGCCGGCCGAGATGACCTTGCGGGTGACGGAAGTGTTCCGGCTGGAGGACGGCGCCTTCAAGCTGGTGCATCGCCACGCCGACCCCGCCAACGGATAATCTCCCTACCCGCGACACAATGTCGGGCTCTTTGCAACCACGGCCTATTCCCATTGCCTCGTCAGCGGCATATGTCGGATACATGGCCGTGGCACGTGAGAGCCATGACGACGATAAAGACAAGAATGGGCATGGAAGCGGAAATCTCGTCGGATTGGACCGGCGAGCCGGCGATCCTCGCAGGCGCGATCGTGATCGGCGCCGGCGCGGCCGGATTGGCGGCGGC
>NZ_RZSF01000122.1:0-17365 GCF_004023325.1 Mesorhizobium sp. M1A.F.Ca.ET.072.01.1.1
GTCACACCCCCCTCTGTCCTGCCGGACATCTCCCCCCTTGCGGGGGAGATGTCCGGCAGGACAGAGGGGGGTGTGACGGAGCGCTGACGTGGGCCAAAAACTACTCAAACCTCTCCGGCAAATGATGCTCCTCGGCCAGGTCCGAGAACCGCGTGAACTCGCCATGGAAGGCGAGGCTGACGGTGCCGGTCGGTCCGTGACGCTGCTTGGCCACGATGCACTCGGCCTTGCCGCGCGCCTCGTTCATCTCGTTTTCCCACTTGATGTATTCGTCGGTGCCGAGCTTCGGCTCGCGGTTCTTGAGGTAGTATTCCTCGCGGTAGACGAACAGCACCACGTCGGCGTCCTGCTCGATCGAACCGGATTCACGCAGGTCCGAGAGCTGCGGGCGCTTGTCGTCGCGGCTTTCGACCTGACGCGACAGCTGCGACAGCGCGATGATCGGCACGCCGAGCTCCTTGGCTAAAGCTTTCAGGCCCGTGGTGATCTCGGTGATTTCCTGGACGCGGTTCTGCGAGGCGCGCGCGCTCGAGCCCTGCATCAGCTGGATATAGTCGATGACGATGAGGTCGAGGCCGCGCTGGCGCTTCAGCCGCCGCGCCCGCGCGGAGAGCTGCGCGATCGAGATGCCGCCGGTCTGGTCGATGAACAGCGGGATCTTCTGCATCGTCTGCGAACAGGCGACCAGCTTCTCGAAATCCATCTCGGTGATCTCGCCGCGGCGGATCTTCGATGACGAGATTTCGGTCTGCTCGGAGATGATGCGGGTGGCGAGCTGTTCCGACGACATTTCGAGCGAGAAGAAGCCGACCACGCCGCCATTGGCCGCCTTGAAGGTGCCGTCGGCCTGCTGCGCCGGTTGATAGGCCTCGGCGATATTGAAGGCGATGTTGGTGGCCAGAGAGGTCTTGCCCATGCCGGGGCGCCCGGCAAGCACGATCAGGTCGGAAGGCTGCAGGCCGCCCATGCGGCGGTCGAGGTCGCGCAGGCCCGTGGCGATGCCTGACAGATGGCCGTCGCGCATGTAGGCGGCGTTGGCCATGTCGACGGCGGTTTTGACCGCGTCGTTGAAGCTCTCGAAGCCGCCGTCGTAGCGGCCGGTCTCCGCGAGCTCGAACAGGCGCCGCTCGGCGTCCTCGATCTGCTCCGAAGGCGACATATCGACCGGCGCGTCATAGGCGATGTTGACCATGTCCTCGCCGACGGTGATCAGCGCCCGGCGCGTGGCGAGGTCGTAGATGGCTCGTCCGTAATCGGCGGCGTTGACGACTGTGACTGCCTCGACGGCGAGCCGCACGACATACTGCGCCACCGTCATGTCGCCGACCTTCTCTTCCGCCGGCAGGAAGGTCTTCAGCGTGATCGGCGTCGCGATCTTGCCCATGCGGATGAGCTCGGCCGCGACCTCGAAAATCTTGCGGTGCAACGGCTCGTAGAAATGTGCGGGCTTGAGGAAATCCGAGACGCGGTAGAAGGCGTCGTTGTTGACCAGAATTGCGCCAAGCAGCGCCTGCTCGGCCTCGATGTTGTTCGGTGCCTCGCGGTAGAGCGGTTGCTCCGCCACGCCGAGCTTGCGCGCTGCTTCAGCCATGATGTCCCCGATTTCGATCCCGCTTCCTCGATATCAGAACTGGAAAAATCGGTGCTGACTTATCTGCAACAGTAAGGTTCCAACCGGCTTCGATGCTCGCGATTCACAACCGAAATTTTTCCGTGGAAAGAATCGTCATTGACTCGAATCGAAGTGCGCAACCCTAGCGGGCCTCGAACGAGAACAAAACAGGAAAATGCGATGCCGGCTCTGTGTCAGTCGTGGCAAGCTCGTCTGCGCGGTGTCGCCTCGCCCCTGAATCACAAGCGGCTCAGCCAAGCGTGTCGCCCCAGTCCGCCCGCCTGGCCGCCTTGAAGACTTCGCCGTCGCGCTTGCTGGAGAGGCGCTCGCCGGCATGGCCGTCGGGCTGGCAGAGCTTGAGCACGACTTTGCCCGAACCGCCCTTTGGTGGCGCGATCACGCGTGACGCGCGCGCCGGCGCCGGCAGTCGCGAGGCGGCGAGGTAGATGAACTTCTCGTCCTCCCACGGCACGTCGGCGTCCTTGGCGAGCCGATGCAGCCGCGAACGCGCGACGCGGCGCGAGAAATGGCACCAGTCAGGCGGAGCGAGCGGGCAAGGCGCCTCGTGCGGGCAGGGCGCCGAGACATGCGCGCCGGCCTCGATGAGCTGCCGGCGCGCGGCAAGGATACGCTGCCAGCCGGCCGGCGTGCCGGGCTCGACGATCAGCAGCGTGTCGGCCGTCAATCGCCAGAGCCGGTCGACGAGTTTTGGCAGCGAGGCCGGCGCGATCTCGTCGAGCACATAGGCGACGCTGATCAAGTCCGCCGGGTCGAGACCGTCGAGATCGATGGTGGCGTCGCCGGCTACCCAGCTCGCGCGGGCAGCGATCGCGCCGGCGGCCAGCGACTGGCCGACCTTGCGCACCGCAGCGCTTGCCTCGACCAGAACCGCCCGTTCGAGCTCCGGCCAGGTATCGGCCGTGGCCCAAAGCATGGTGCCAGGACCGGCGCCGATATCGAGCAGGCTTTTCGGCTGGAAATCCGGACGGGCGTCCGCCAGCGCGTCCAGGCAAGCGCGAACGGCGGCATAGGTTGCGGGCAGCCTGGTCGCCAGGTAAGCCTTCACCGCCATGTCTTCGCCCATATGCAGGCGGCCGTCACGCAACTCGGCGCGATAGCGTTCCGAAAGCGTTCTCGCGGCCTGTTTCAGCGCCGGCAGCGGTACCTTTTCGAGCAGGCTGTCGACGCCTTGCCGGAGCGCGGTGGGCAGTTCCAATTCAGGCTCCTCTTGGCGCGAGCAGGATCACCGAGGCGCCGACGATCGAGAGCGCGGCGCCGGCGAGGTCGAAACGGTCGGGGCGCACGCCCTCGGCCAGCCAAAGCCAGCCGAGCGAAGCGGCAATGTAGATGCCGCCATAGGCGGCGTAAGCGCGACCGGCGGCGCTCGTGTCGACCAGCGCCAAAAGGAAGCCGAACAATGCCAGCGACGCCAGACCCGGCACCAGCCAGAGCGGCGACTTCCCCAGCCGCCACCAGGCCCAGAAGCAAAAGCAGCCGGCGATCTCGGCAAGTGCCGCCGCGATGTAGATCAGGTAGTTCATGAAAAAGGCCTCGCGAACGAGACCTTTTTCGTGGCGTCAGGCCGCAATGGCAAGCGGCAATCGCCGCCGTTCTATTCCACCTTCTTGCGGCGGGTCGGTTTGACGGCGGGCGTCGCCGGCTCCTGATGGCCGAGGTCGCGCAATTCCAGCGCCTTCTCGCATTTGGCCATATAGTCGCGCGTCATCGGCAGCGTGTCGTTCTTCTTGGCGATCTGGAACTGGAAGATCACCAGGTCCTGCCAGCGGAAGGCGGCTTCCGAGGCCGCGAGGTAGAACTCCCACATGCGGCAGAAGCGCTCGTCATAGATAGCCTTCGCTTTGTCGCGGTTGGCGGCAAAGCGCTGGCCCCAATGCTTCAGCGTGTCGGCGTAGTGAAGCCTGAGAATCTCGATGTCGGTGACGATAAGGCCCGATTTCTCAATCGCCGGCAGCACTTCCGACATCGACGGGACGTAGCCGCCCGGGAAGATGTATTTGCGGATGAAGGCGCTGGTCGCCCACGGCACGCCGGACCGGCCGATGGTGTGGAGCAGCATCACGCCGTCGGGCTTGAGCAATGTCGCCGCCTTGTCGAAGAAAGTCCGGTAGTGGTTGACGCCGACATGCTCGAACATGCCGACCGAGACGATGCGGTCGAAGCGTTCGTTGAGCGCGCGATAATCCTTGAGGTCGAAATGCGCGCGGTCCTGCAGGCCCAGCGCATGCGCGCGGTCGGTGGAGACGCCCTGCTGCTCGGTGGATAGCGTCACGCCCTGCACGTCGACGTCGAAGGCCTTGGCGAGATAAAGCCCGAGGCCGCCCCAGCCGGAGCCGATATCGAGCACCGTCTGGCCGGCTTTGAGTCTCAGCTTGGCGGCGATGTGGCGCTTCTTGGCGACCTGCGCTTCGTCCAGCGTCATGTCGGGCTGTTCGAAATAGGCGCAGGAATACTGCATGTCCTCGTCGAGGAAGAGCTTGTAGAGCTCGCCGGAGAGGTCGTAATGGCGCTGCACGTTGCGACGCGATCTCGACGCCGTGTTGATCTGCTGCAAGCGGCGGAAGGCATGGCGCAGACCTTCGATGGCCTTCGACCAGGTCACGTCGATGCCGCCGCTGCCCATGTTCTGGAAAGCGATCCGCATCACCCCGAGGACGCCGCCCTCGGGGATGTCCAGTTCGCCGTCCATATAGGCTTCGGGCACGGCCAGCATCGGATCGAAGGTGATCGCGCGCTCGGCATGCATGGTCTTGATGTGGATGTGTACCGGTTCGCCGCTGCCGTCGCCGAACTTATGCGTCGTGCCTTTCGGCCCGGTCACTTTGAGGTCGCCGGTCCGCACCAGCCGTTCGAGAACGTGTTTCAACAGGATGTTCATGACCAAATGTCCCCTCAGACGGACCATCCGGCAGTCGGACCGAATGCCAAATCGAAAGTGCCACAGCGCATCGCCCGCGTCCAATCGACGCGCCACGCCGTAATCTGCAACAAGATATAGGGATTAGAAAAGTTCCTATTGGCACAAAAAAGCCCGGGTCGAAGACCCGGGCGTTGGTCCAGTCGGCGCTGGACGCAGGAGGAGCCGGAGCGCGGCTCCCGCCTTGTCGATCAGGCGTTGTCCTCGCCGCCTTCTAATTCGGCGTTCGGATCGAAGAAGTTCTCCGGCCGGGCGTTGTCGTTGATGTCTTCGCCATAGATGGCTTCGGCCGTCGTCAGCGTCTCGCCCTTGGCCTGGCGCTCCGCCTCATCGGCCGAACGGGCGACGTTGAGCGTCACCGTGACCTCGACTTCAGGATGCAGCGCGATCGCCACGTTGGAGAGGCCGATGGTCTTGATCGGCTGGTTGAGCTCGATCTGGTTGCGGCTGACGGAGAAGCCCTCGGCGGTCAGCAGTTCGGCGATGTCGCGGGTCGACACCGAGCCGTAGAGCTGGCCGGTTTCGCCGGCCGAGCGCACGACGATGAAGCTCTTGCCGTCGAGCTTCTCGGCGATCTGCGAAGCCTCCGACTTGCGCTCGAGGTTGCGGGCTTCGAGCTGGGCGCGCTGGCCCTCGAACTTCTTCTTGTTGGCTTCGTTGGCGCGCAGCGCCTTGCCCTGCGGCAGCAGGAAGTTGCGGGCGAACCCATCCTTGACCTTGACGGTTTCGCCCATCTGGCCGAGGCGGGAAATGCGCTCGAGGAGAATGACTTCCATGGTTTCGTTCCTTTGGTTTGGCGCCATCGCGGATGACGGCGGATTCCTTTGGGAACAGGTCAGGAAGCAAATGGCGTCTTCGCCGGTGTCGCTGTCCTGCCTGTTTCGGCACTTAGAGGTTTATGGCCTCAACTCGGGATTTGAGCCTGCCCATCGCGGCGCCCGTCGCCGTGGGCCGAAGCGGGCGGCAAGCCGCCCGCATCAATAGCTTAGCGAACCACGTAGGGCAGCAGGCCGAGGAAGCGGGCGCGCTTGATCGCCTTGGCGAGCTCACGCTGCTTCTTCTGGCTGACGGCGGTGATGCGCGACGGCACGATCTTGCCGCGCTCCGAAATGTAGCGCTGCAGCAGACGCACGTCCTTGTAGTCGATCTTCGGAGCGTTGGCGCCGGAGAACGGGCAGGTCTTGCGGCGGCGATGGAACGGGCGCCGGGTCGGGATCTGGTTGATGTCGACCATTATTCTGCACCCCCTTCAACGTTTTCGCGCGGACGGCGCGGACCACGGTCGCCACCATCACGGTCGCCGAACGAACGCGGGCCACGGTCGCCGCGATCGCGATCGCCGAACGAACGCGGGCCACGGTCGCCACGGTCGCGGTCGCCGAAGCCGCCGCGCTCGGAGCGCTCTTCGCGCTTCTGCATCATCGCCGAGGGGCCTTCCTCATGCGCTTCGACCTTGATGGTGAGGAAGCGCAGCACGTCTTCCGACAGGCCCATCTGGCGCTCCATTTCGTTGAGCGCGGCCGGCGGGCAGTTGATGTCCATCAGCGTGTAGTAAGCCTTCCGGTTCTTCTTGACCCGGTAGGTGAGGGACTTCAGTCCCCAGTTCTCGATCCGGCCGACCGATCCGCCATTGGCGGCGATGACGCCCTTGTACTGTTCGACAAGCGCATCAACCTGCTGCTGCGACAGGTCCTGCCGGGCAAGAAACACATGTTCGTAAAGAGCCATTATGTTTTTCTGCCTTTCTTCGTTTCTCTCACCGGCCCTCGCGGCTAAGCCTCTGCAACTTGTCTGACCCGGTCGCAAAGGCGCGCGGGGAAGAAAGGAGCATCACGAGACGGTCGAGAGCGGAGACACGGGAGGCCCAAAGCGCTTCTGGCTTCATGACGCGGCCCTCTAAGGCCACGGCCCTCCGTTCAGCCCCCAGCAAGGACCGGCAGATTGCCGGCGTCTATACATCAATTCGTGAGGAAGGCAAGGGCGGGAGAGAGGGCCGGCGGCTCCGCAGTGTCGCAGGCCTGGCGGCGCTTGCGGGAATTGGCTGACCCCGCGGGCCGCAGGTCGGCCATTCGTCGGAAGGCGATCCACTCAGCTCATATGCGCGACGAGCGGGACTACCGTCTCGGGGAAGAAGTCGGGCGCGACCCGGCGCTTGCCGAACATCATATCGTACTGGATCAGCCGGAAGTCGTTGATCTTCGGATCGATCTTCTTCTGCCTAGCCCAGTCGGGCGTCGCCTCGCCGGAGGGCGACAGCAAAAGGTTGCGGTCAACCACCCGGTAGTGCTCGCGCAGCGCGCCGAGGAAGCCGGTGTAATAAGGGTGGGTGATCCCGGCCGTGGTAAGGATATGATAGGGCAGGAAGGCGGGGCTCACCGAGCCCAGATTCTCGACCGGACCGGAGCGGTTCGACCAGATGATCAGCGGCGTGTCGTGATGCTCGAGCGCTGCCTCGGGCGTCGGCTCCTTGCGCGGCGCGACATTGTCCTTGAGGAAGCCGGTCTCGACATAGACCGGGCCGAGCGGCGGCAGGTGGTCGCCGAAGAAGGCGATGATGGTCGGCCGCTCGCGCTTCTTCGCCCAGTCGATCAGGCGCTGCAGGCCGCGATCGGCGTCGGCCGAGCCTTCGGCATAGGAGAGCAGCGATTCCCGCGCCCAGGTGCTGATCGGCGCGTCGACGCTATGGGTCGGATTGTAATAGCGGTAGGGCTCGTAGGGCCCGTGGTTCTGCAGGCTGACCGCGAACAGGAATACCGGCTCTTCGCTGGCATCGGCCTCGCGCATGATCTCGTCGGTCATCGCCGCGTCGGAGGCCAGCGGCCCGCGCTTTTCCATCGGCGGCAGCGTCTCTTCCGAGCGGAAGTCGCTGAAGCCGAAATCGGCGTAGACGGCGCCCCGGTTCCAGAACCAGTTGGTGCCCGGGTGGATGGCGCGCGCCCTATAGCCTTCGCTCTTCAGGAAAGTCGCCAGCGACGGCGTCGGCGTGCGCACATATTGCTGATAGGGAATCGAGCCCGCCGGCAGGAAGGCGTTGGAGAAGCCGGTCAGCGCCTCGAACTCGATATTGGCGGTCATGCCGCCGAATTCCGGCGAGAACATCGAGCCCGAGCGCAGCGCGCGCACCGTCGGGATCGGATCGGGCTTGATGCTGACGCCGGGAAGCTCCGTCGGATCCCAGAAGGATTCGCTCATCACCACGATGATATCGGGCTTCTGGTCGGGCACCGAGGCGGCAACCCCGGGACGCGCGATCGCATCCATCGTCTTCTCGGAATAGCCGGGCGGGGCCGAGACATGCGCCATCGGCACGTTGAGCGCGAAGGCGAGCGCGAAGCCGTTGGAGGCATAGTTCTCCTTCTGGTCCCACATGATCGGGATGATCTGCAGCCTGTCGCGCGTCCACGAGAAGGTGGCGTAGTCCATGATCGAGACGAAGAAGGCGAGCAGCGGCACGGCAAGCGTCAAGCGCGCCAGCCGTCCCTTGCGGCTGAGGATCGGCACACGCCGGCGCCAGAGCCGCCAGCCATAGACGAGCAGCGCGAGGCTGGCGACGATCGCCGCCGCAAGCAGCACTGCCGTCCAGGGGCGCTCGCGCACCAGAAGCGGCATCAGCGCCATGATCTGGCGGGCATAGAGGAAATCGGTCGGGTAGAGCGGATCGCCAAGATAGTGCGATTTCTGGTGACCGACAAAGGCCAATGCCAATGTCACCGGCGCGACGATCATCAGGCTTTGATGGCTGCGGCCGAGTATGGCGTCGAGCCCGATCAGCACCAGCGAAAAAACGATGATGGTGGTCCAGCCGGGCTTGAAGGGCTGCAGGAAGAAGTCGACTGTGCCGAAGAAGTCGCCGCGCACAATCCATTCGATGGCGAACACCAGAAGGGCGGAGGCAAGCAGCGTCGCCAGGCCGTAGCGGACAATCGGCCATCTGCGCCCCGGCAGATAGCCGGTGGACGGATCGTCTTCCAAAAATTGCGGCGCGGGTTTGGCCGCGCCTTTCCTGATCCTAGCCACTTTGCTTCCCCGGCCCATGTCACGCGTCTTCCACTCGCGTCACGCCACTGTCATCGAAATGTCACACAAAGCTAGCGCCTGTGGCGGAAATAAGAAGAGCCAGCAAACGATTCGTGAGCGGTTTTCATCAGGTGTGATCGCCAAAAAGCCTTTCAGAACAGGGAACTCGGCCGTTGTCCCGGCTGGAACAGTCGCTGAACTGGCGCTTGCGGGCTTGACTTGGCCGTCCGCCTTGCGCCAGAGGCAGGGAAAAACCAGCTGCTGGAGACGCTAACATGGCCGTCGCATTCACCTTTCCGGGACAGGGCAGCCAGGCCGTCGGCATGGGCAAGGACCTCGCCGATGCCTTTCCCGAAGCGCGCCATGTCTTCGAGGAAGTCGATGAGGCGCTCGGCGAGAAACTGTCGAAGCTGATCTGGGAAGGGCCGGAAGAAACGCTGACGCTGACGGCCAATGCCCAGCCGGCGCTCATGGCGGTGTCGCTGGCGGCCGTAAGGGCGCTGGAATCGCGCGGTTTTTTGTTGAACGGCAAGGTGGCTTATGTCGCCGGCCATTCGCTCGGCGAATATTCGGCGCTTGCCGCAGCCGGCTTCGTATCCGTGGCCGATGCCGCGCGGCTGTTGCGCACCCGCGGCAACGCCATGCAGGCGGCGGTGCCGGCGGGCGAGGGCGCCATGGCCGCCATCATCGGGCTGGAGCAGGCCGATGTCGAAGCCGCCTGCGCCGAAGCGGCACAAGGCTCTGTCTGTCAGATCGCCAACGACAATGGCGGTGGCCAATTGGTGATTTCCGGCGCCAAGGCGGCCGTCGAACTGGCGGCGAAGCTCTGCACCGAAAAGGGTGCCAAGCGGGCGCTGATGCTGCAGGTCTCGGCACCTTTTCACTCGGCATTGATGACGCCGGCCGCCGATATCATGCGCGAGGCGCTGGGCGGGGTCGCGAAAAGCGCGCCGGTGGTTCCCATCGTCTCAAATGTTTCGGTCACGCCGACCAGCGACCCGGATGAGATTGCCCGCCGCTTGGTCGAGCAAGTCGTCGCCCGCGTGCGCTGGCGCGAGACGGTGGAATGGTTCGGCGCCAAAGGTGTCGCGACGCTTTACGAGGTTGGCGCCGGCAAGGTGCTGTCGGGCTTGGCGCGACGCGTCAACCGCGATATCGCGACCGGCGCCATCGGCACGGCGGCGGAAGTCGAGGCGGCGCTGGCTGCTTTAGGATAAACAGGGAACTCTTGCCGGCAGGTGCGGCATTCTTACTTCCATCCGTCTTTCTCCCGAATTCGAGCATCGCCTCGACGATCTCTTGGCGATGACTGGTCGAAGCAGAGCCGAATACCTGCGTCAATTCGTTGAGCGTGGACTCGAAGATCTCGAGGACTATTACCTGGCTGCGGAAGTGCTGGAGCGGATCAGGCCTGGTGAAGAATCGGTCGTGAGCGCCGAGAACTTCTGATATGGCCTGGACAACGTGACAAATGCGGAACGAGGGTCGCTCGCGGGGCGTCCGGAAGAATGAGGTTGAAGCAATGTTCGAACTGACCGGCCGTAAGGCGCTCGTCACCGGTGCATCGGGAGGCATCGGCGAGGCGATCGCCAGGGTGCTGCACAGCCAGGGCGCGATCGTCGGCCTGCACGGCACCCGCGTCGAGAAGCTGGAAACGCTGGCCGGCGAGCTCGGCAACCGCGTAAAGCTCTTCCCGGCGGATCTGACCAACCGCGACGCGGTCAAGGCGCTCGGCCAGAAGGCGGAGGCCGATCTCGAAGGCGTCGACATCCTGGTCAACAATGCCGGCATCACCAAGGACGGCCTGTTCGTGCGCATGTCGGACGCCGACTGGGATTCCGTGCTCGAGGTGAACCTGACCGCCGTGTTCCGTCTCACTCGTGAGCTCACCCATCCGATGATGCGCCGCCGCCATGGCCGCATCATCAACATCACCTCGGTGGTCGGCGTCACCGGCAATCCCGGCCAGACCAATTACTGCGCCTCCAAGGCCGGCATGATCGGCTTTTCCAAGTCGCTGGCGCAGGAGATCGCCACCCGCAACATCACCGTCAACTGCGTCGCCCCGGGTTTCATCGAATCGGCCATGACCGACAAGCTCAACGACAAGCAGAAAGAAACCATCATGGCGGCGATTCCCACCCGGCGCATGGGCACCAGCGCCGAGGTTGCCTCGGCCGTCGCCTATCTCGCGTCCAATGAGGCGGCTTATGTCACCGGCCAGACCATCCACGTGAATGGCGGCATGGCGATGATCTAGGGTATTTGAGATTCAGGTGATGCCGGCCTGCAAACGGCGGCTTCCTGCGCTTCCGCTCCGGCCCTCGCAAGCCGCCATTTTCGGCTCGGCTTGAGCTGAATCTCACAATCTGGGCGACCGAGCTCCGGGCGCCTGTGAAAACAGCCATTTCGGCTTGGACGCCCGCTGTTTTTCGTGTAATGCGGCCGGCAACCCGGCGGTTCGGGCAAAAACCGGTCCTGTGGCGTTGCGTTTCCCACAAGACCATCTTTCAGCTTGATTAGCGGCATTCCGCCCGCTAACGAAGACAACACAACGTAAGACGAGGCCCCAAATGAGTGACACCGCAGAGCGCGTCAAGAAGATCGTCATCGAGCATCTCGGCGTCGATGCCGACAAAGTGACGGAGCAGGCGAGCTTCATCGACGATCTGGGCGCGGACAGCCTCGATACGGTCGAACTCGTGATGGCGTTCGAAGAAGAGTTCGGCGTCGAGATTCCAGACGACGCCGCCGAGACCATCCTGACTGTCGGCGATGCCGTGAAGTATATCGATAAGGCCTCGGCCTGAGGCTTTCCGCGGGTATCGCCGGGGAGGACCTGCGATGAGGCGAGTCGTCGTCACGGGCCTTGGCCTGCTTTCGCCGTTCGGCATGGGTGTCGAGCACAGCTGGAAGGAACTGCTTTCCGGCCGCAGCGCCGCCTGCCGCATCACCGAATTCGAGGTGGACGACCTTGCCTGCAAGATCGCCCACGTCATTCCGCGCGGCGACGGCTCGAACGGCACCTTCAATCCCGAGGCCGTGCTCGAGCCGAAGGAACTGCGCAAGATCGGCGACTTCATCCTCTACGGCATCGCGGCGGCCGACGAGGCGCTGGCCGATTCCGGCTGGAAGCCCGAGACGCATGAGGACCAGTGCGCCACCGGCGTGCTGATCGGTTCGGGCATCGGCGGCATCGACGGCATCGCCGAGAACGCGATGATCCTGAAGGAGCGCGGCCCGCGCCGCATCAGCCCGTTCTTCATCCCCGGACAGATCATCAACCTGGTCTCCGGCCAGGTTTCCATCCGGCACGGGCTGAAAGGCCCGAACCATGCTGTCGTCACCGCCTGTTCGACGGGCGCGCACGCCATCGGCGATGCCGCGCGTCTGATCATCTGGGGCGATGCCGACGTCATGGTGGCCGGCGGCGCCGAAGCGCCGATCACCCGGCTTTCGATGGCAGGTTTCGCCGCGTGCCGCGCGCTCTCCACCGAGCGCAACGATGCGCCCGAGATCGCTTCGCGCCCATATGACCGCGACCGCGACGGGTTCGTCATGGGCGAGGGCGCCGGCGTCGTCGTCCTGGAAGAGCTCGAACACGCCAAGGCGCGCGGCGCAAAGATCTATGCCGAGGTCACCGGCTACGGCCTGACCGGCGATGCCTATCACATCACCGCCCCGGCCGAGGACGGCGACGGCGCCTTCCGCTGCATGACGGCGGCGCTGAATCGGGCGAAGCTCTCGCCCGCCGACATCGACTACATCAATGCGCACGGCACCTCGACCATGGCCGACACGATCGAGCTCGGTGCCGTGGAGCGGCTGGTCGGCAATGCCGCTTCCAAGATCTCGATGTCGTCCACCAAGTCGTCGATCGGTCATCTGCTGGGCGCTGCGGGCGCCGCGGAAGCGATCTTCTCGATCCTCGCCATCCGCGACAACATTGCCCCCGCCACCATCAACCTCGACAATCCGGAACGCGAGACGGCGATCGATCTCGTGCCGAACAAGCCGCGCCAGCGCCAGATCGATGTGGCGCTGTCGAACTCCTTCGGCTTCGGCGGCACCAACGCCTCGCTCGTCTTCCAACGTTACGATGGCTGAACATTCAGCATACCGGCAGGTCCGCCGCCTGCCGTCATTTTTGCCAAATTTGCCCCTACACTTCGGCTAGGGGATTCGTTGCAAGATCAGACGGTAGGGCGCCATGAATACAAATCCGGGCGGCGGTGGAGAATTCGGACAGCGTCAGGCGCAAGGACCGATCGTGCCCAAGACAGCCGCCGAGGCGCTGCGCCCCGAGGCTGGCACGCCGCCGCCGTCGAAACGCTCGCGCGCGTCGCGCAGCCAGGTCGTCGTATTTCTGAATTTCTTCCTTTCGTTGGTCATCCTGGTCGTGCTTGCCTCGGGTGCCGCACTCTATTTCGGCATGCAGGCCTTCATTGAGCCGGGCCCGTCCGCCAATGGCGACACCTTCATGGTCAAGCCGAACGCCGGCGTTCAGGAGATCGCCGACCAGCTGGAGCGGCGCGGCCTGGTCAGCGATGCGCGCATCTTCAGGCTGGGGGTGCGTGCCACCGGCAACGATTCCGCGCTGAAGGCCGGCGAATACGCCATCAAGCCGCGTGCCTCGATGCGCGACATCATGGAGCTGTTCAAGAGCGGCAAGTCGGTGATGTATTCGCTGACCATCCCAGAGGGGCTCACGGTTGAGCAGGCGCTGCAGCGCGTGGCCGAGCAGGAGGCGCTGACCGGCGACATGCCGGCGGCCATGCCGCCCGAGGGCAGCATCGCGACCGACACGCTGCGCTTCACGCGGGGCGCCACCCGGCAGCAGATGGTCGAAAAGCTGGTCGCCGACCAAAAGAAGCTGGTCGAGGACGTCTGGGCGCATCGCGCGCCCGACCTGCCGATCGCCAATATGGAGGACTTCGTCATCCTGGCCTCGATCGTCGAGAAGGAGACGGGCAGGGGCGACGAGCGCTCGCGCGTGGCCGCGGTCTTCCTCAACCGGCTCGCCAAGGGCATGCGGCTGCAGTCGGATCCGACCATCATCTACGGCCTGTTCGGCGGCAAGGGCAAACCGGCCGACAGGCCGATCTATCAGTCCGACATCGAGAAGCAGACGCCGTATAACACCTATCTGATCAAGGGCCTGCCGCCGACGCCGATCGCCAATCCGGGCCGCGCCGCACTCGAGGCGGTGGCCAATCCGTCGAAGACCGACGACTTTTATTTCGTCGCCGATGGCAATGGCGGCCATGTCTTTGCCGCGACGCTGGAAGAGCACAACCAGAACGTCGCCCGCTATCGGGCGGTGCAGAAGAAGCAGGCCGATGCGGCGGCCAAGGCCTCCGGCCAGACGACGGCGCCGGCCGCTCCCGACGACGGTGCAAGTGCAGGCGCCAGCGGCGAGAATGGCGACGCGGCCCAGTAGGCCGCGGTGATTGCCGGATCTGGCCCGCCTCCTTTGACGCCGGGCCGTATTCATGTTTTGAGGGGACATCCGACGCTGGCCAGAGGTCCGGCGTCTTGCTAGGGGCGCATGCTCGGGCCATCGCGCCGGGCCTGCGTCAAGGGGTGACACGCATCATGAACGTGCAGAGCATGACCGGTTTCGCGCGAGCCGTCGCTGAGCTCGACGGCACGTCGATCGCCTGGGAAGTCAAATCGGTCAACGGCAAGAGCGTCGAGGTCAGGCTGAGGCTGCCGCAGGGTTTCGACCGGCTGGAGCCCGCTGTAAGGCAGACCGTGCAGAAGCGCTTCGCGCGCGGCAATTTCCAGGCAACGCTGACTGTCGCGCGCGCCGCCGCCCAGCAGGCGCAGCCGGTGGTCAACGAGGCGTTCCTGAAGGACCTGGCGGGACTGGCCAAGCGCCTCCAGGAGCAGTTCGGCACCGCGCCGGCGACGGCTGACGGTCTGCTGGCGCTGCGCGGCGTGCTCGACATCCTGGAGACGGTCGAGACCGAGGAGGAGCGCGCCGCCCTCGACGCGACGATCCTGTCGGCGCTGGACATGGCGCTGGCCGGATTGGAGCAGGCAAGGCAGAGCGAAGGTGCCGCGCTGCGCAAGTTGTTGTCCGGCCATATCGACGCCATCGAGGCGCTGACGCTGAAGGCCGAGGCCGACCCGTCGCGCGAGCCGGCGGCGATCCGCGAGCGCATCACCGAACAGGTCCGGCTGCTGATGGATGCGTCGGCCAATCTCGACGCGGTCCGTCTGCATCAGGAAGCGGCCTTCCTCGCCACCAAGGCCGATATCCGCGAGGAGATCGACCGGCTGAAGACGCATGTCGCATCAGGCCGCACGCTGCTTTCCAGCGGCGGCGCCGTCGGCCGCAAGCTCGATTTTCTGGCGCAGGAATTCAATCGCGAATCGAATACCTTGTGTTCCAAGTCGAATGCCGCCGCGGTCACCGCGATCGGGCTGGAGCTCAAGGCGGTGGTCGACCAGTTTCGCGAGCAGGTTCAGAATCTGGAGTGACGGGGATGGTTGCCAAGGAGCCTACGGCCGCCAGGGATCTGGGGTCCCGCATCCGCCGCCGCGGGCTGATGCTGGTGCTGTCGTCGCCGTCGGGCGCCGGCAAGTCGACGATCGCGCGCAATCTTCTGGAAAGCGATTCGAGCCTGGAGCTGTCGGTCTCCGTCACCACCAGGCCGCGCCGCGGCTCGGAGATCGAAGGCGTCCACTATCTTTTCCGCACCATGCGCGAGTTCGAACGGTTGCGCGATTCCGACGCGCTGCTCGAATGGGCCGAGGTGCACGGCAATTTCTATGCGACGCCGCGCGAGCCGGCCGAGGCAGCGCTTGCCGAAGGCCGCGACATGCTGTTCGACATCGACTGGCAGGGCGCCCAGCAGCTCAAGGAGAAGATGCGCGCCGACATTGTCTCGATCTTCATCCTGCCGCCTTCGATGAAGGAGTTGAAGGCGCGCCTGAAGCGCCGCGCCGAGGACCAGGAGCAGGTCATCGAGACCAGGCTGAAGAATGCCCGCGTCGAGATCGAGCACTGGAAGGAATATGACTTCGTCATCGTCAACGACGATCTCGACCGCGCCTTTGCCGAGGTGCGTGCAATCGTTACAGCCGAGCGCCTGCGCCGCGACCGTCGGCCGGGCCTGTTCGATTTCATCTCGGGCTTGCTGGACGAGACGACGGAGTGAGAGGCAGTGCCTCCCCTTCTCCCACAAGGGGAGAAGCAGGCCGGCAGGCTACACCGCGTTCGTCAACCTTACGAACTCTTCCACACTCAGCGTCTCGGCCCGGCGCGTCGGGTCGATGCCGGCGCGGGTGAGCAGGGCTTCTCCGCCCAAGCTCTTCACGCTTTGCCGCAGCATCTTGCGGCGCTGGCCGAAGGCGGCTTCGGTGATGCGCCCCAGCCTCTTGCCGTCGGTGGGCAGGGGAGATGCACGCGGCACCAGATGCACCACCGAGGACGTGACCTTCGGCGGCGGAGTGAAAGCCTGCGGCGGCACGTCGAAGACGATCTTTGCCTCGGTACGCCAGCCGGCAAGCACGCCAAGCCGGCCATAGGCGTCGCTGCCCGGGCTTGCTGTGATGCGCTCGGCCACCTCGCGCTGGAACATCAGCGTCATCGATTGATAGAAGGGCGGCCAGTCGGCCGTCGTCAGCCAGCGGATCAGAAGCTCCGTGCCGATGTTGTAGGGCAGGTTGGCGGCGATCTTCACCGGGCTGCCGCCCGTCGTGCCGGCAAGCGCGGCAAAATCCGTCTTCAGCGCATCGCCGGGAATGACCTCGAGCCGGCCGGGATAATGGCCGGACACCTGCGCCAACGCTTCCAGACAGCGCTCGTCGCGCTCGATGGCGATCACGCGTTTGGCGCCGTTGAAGAGCAGCGCCCGGGTCAGCCCGCCGGGGCCGGGCCCGACCTCGATCACGGTCGTCTCGCTGAGGTCGCCGGCCGCGCGCGCGATCTTGCTGGTCAGATTGAGGTCGAGCAGGAAATTCTGGCCGAGCGCCTTCTTCGCCTGCAAACCGTGGCGCTCGATCACCTCGCGCAGCGGCGGCAATCCGTCGATGGTCGTGCGCCCCCCGCTCAAATCGAGCCTCATGTCGCCGCAGTCCGGCGGCCGCTGTCGGCGAGGCGGCGCGCCAGCCTGAGCGCCGCGATCAGGCTGTCGGCGCGTGCAATGCCCTTGCCGGCGATGTCGAACGCCGTGCCGTGGTCCGGCGAGGTGCGGATGAAGGGCAGGCCGAGCGTCACATTGACGGCCTCGTCGAAGGCCAGCGTCTTGGCCGGGATCAGCGCCTGGTCGTGATACATGCAAAGGGCTGCGTCATAGCCGGCGCGTGCCTGCGGATGGAACATCGTGTCGGCCGGCAGCGGCCCGACGGCGTCGATGCCCTCGGCCTGAAGCGCCTCGACGGCAGGCAGCACGATCGACAGATCCTCCGCGCCCATCGCGCCGCCTTCGCCGGCATGCGGATTGAGCCCGGCGATGGCGAGCCTGGGCCGCGCGATGCCGAAGCGGCTCTCGAGGTCGGCCGCGGTGATGCGTCCTGTGGCCACGATCAGCTCGCTCGTCAGAACCTTCGGCACCTCGGCAAGCGCGATGTGGATGGTGACCGGAACCGTGCGCAATTCGGGCCCGGCAAGCAGCATCACCGGCGTCACCTCGGCGCCGGTGTGGCGCGAGGCCAGATGCGCCAGGTACTCGGTGTGGCCGGGAAAGCGAAAGCCGGCGTCGTAGAGCGGCTTCTTGGCGATGGGGCAGGTGACCACCGCAGCGGCGCGGCCGGCGAGGCAGTCGGCGACGGCGCGGTCGATCGCTTCGATG
>NZ_RZSF01000123.1:0-17189 GCF_004023325.1 Mesorhizobium sp. M1A.F.Ca.ET.072.01.1.1
CAGCCTAGCCCGTGCCGACACGCAGCATGCGCTGTTGGGCGATCCGCCGCCGACGAATGTTGCGTGCTGGGCACAAGAGACGGCAAAATCTTCCGCGGCGGTCAGGGCCTGCGCGGGCGCTCGCTAGCCCACTGTGACGTAGATCTTGCGCACGGTCTCGATGGTCTTCCAAACACCCGTGAAGCCCGGCTTCATGACGAAGCTGTCGCCGGCCCGGTAGGTCACCGTTTCGCCGGCGTCGGGCGTGATTTCGACCACGCCGGCGAGGATATGGCAGAACTCGAAGGTTTCCCCCTTGATCGAGCGCGTTTCGCCGGGCGTGGCCTCCCAGACGCCGGTATGGACAAGGTCGTCCTTGGCCACGTCCTGCGCCCAGGTTTTGAAGGCGGGATTGCCGACAATGAGCCGCTCCGGCAGCGCGGTCGATTCGCGGGGCGAAAAGTTTGGGTCGATATCGATGGACTTGAGCAGGGACAAAGGATGGCCTTTCCAGTTGAGTTTCAATAGCCGCGCGACCGGTCGACGAGCCCGATGGGATCGAGCCCGGCGCGGTGGCGCTTGATGTTGTCGATGACGGCCTGGGCGGCGGTCGCGGGTTGGGTGACGCTGGCTATGTGCGGAGTCAGGATGATCTTCGGATGCGACCAGAACGGATGTCCCGCGGGCAGCGGTTCGGGATCGGTCACGTCGATCATCGCCGACGACAAATGGCCGCTATCGAGCGCGGCGACAAGCGCTTCGTGATCGAGCTGCGGGCCTCGACCCGTATGAACGAGAGCCGCCCCGTCAGGCAGTTTCGCGAACAGGCCGGCGTTCAGAAATCCGCGCGTCTCCTCGGTCAGTGGCAGCAGGCAGATCAGTATGTCACTGGCCGCCAGCATCTGCTCCAGCCCAAGCTCGCCATGATAACAGGTCACCCCTTCGAGCCGCCGCGGGGAGCGGCTCCATCCGGAGAGCTGGAAGCCGAAAGGTTTCAGCCGGTCGAGGACGGCTTGGCCAAGCTGTCCGAGGCCGAGCACGCCGATCCGGCGCGACGCGGCTTGAGGCTGAGGGATGTCGCGCCATTCTCCGGCGCGCTGCTGCGCCAGATAGGCCGGCAAGTTGCGGTGGAGCGCAAGCACGGCGAGCGTCACATACTCCTGCATCATGCGCACGATGCCCTCCTCGACCATGCGCACGATCTTCACCGGCGCGGGCACCGCGTCGAAGCGGAACTGATCGACGCCGGCGCCGATGGAGAACAGGATTTCGAGGTTGGTGTAGCGGTCGAGGTTCTCCGGCACCGTCCAGGTGATCAGGTAGCGCACTGCGTCGGGATCGACCGTAGCGGCATCGATCGTGAAGGGGAGGTCCGGCAACTCCTTAGCGAAGGCCTCGGCGAAGATCGCGCCACGCCGCGCGTCGGAATTGAAGAGGAATGTCATTCCGGCTGCTCCTTCAGGCCGCGCATCGCGCGCCCAGCACCTCGATCATCTGCTGGCAGGCGGCGAGCTCGCTGGCGAGAATATATTCGTCCGGCTTGTGGGCGCGCCCGATATCGCCGGGGCCGCAGATGATCGCATCGAGCCCGGAGCCTTGGTAAAGTCCGGCCTCCGTCCCGTAGCTGACGGCGGCTAAAGGCGCTTCGCCGGTCAATTCGCGCAGCAGTCCCGCCAGAGCCGAGTCTTGCGGCAGCGACAGCGCCGGATAGGCGCTGATCGGCTTCCATTCAACAACATAGCCTTGAGCGGCAAGAGCTTCAGCCCGCGCCTTGACCGGGGTGAGCAAGCCAGCCGGTTCGATGCCCGGTATTGCGCGCGCCTCCAGGTCGAGCGTGCAGCTGTCGGGGATGATGTTGACCGACTGGCCGCCTGCGATCACACCGGCCTGCAGCGAGGAATAGGCCGGCTCGAAGGTTGGGTCGCACAGGCCGTGCATCAGCCGCTCCGCTTCACTCACGGCGGCGCTCAGCACACCGGACATCGCATGGATGGCGTTAAGCCCAAGATCCGGCCGCGAGGAATGCCCGGAGCGGCCGCTGATGATCACGCGGGCGGCCGCCTTGCCCTTGTGGCCGCGCACGGCGCGCATGCCGCTCGGCTCGCCGACGATGACGCCGAGCGGCTTGGCGCAAAGCTCGGGCAACCCGGCGATCAAATGCGGCACGCCCCGGCACCCGATCTCCTCGTCATAGGAGAAAGCGAGGTGGATCGGTCTGGCGAGGCGCAGCCGCATAAGCGCAGGCACAGCGGCGAGCGCGGCGGCGAGAAACCCCTTCATGTCGGTGGTGCCGCGTCCGTAGAGGCGTTCGCTCTCCCGGCGCAGCGAAAAAGGGGCCGAACTCCATTGCGGCTCGCCGGCGGGGACAACGTCCATATGACCGGATAGGATGTAGCCCGGAACCTCGGCGGGGCCGATGGTGGCGAAAAGATTGAAACGGTCGCCCTCTGGCCCTGGGAGCAGGGTGACCTTCGCGCCTTGTTCGGCGAGATGAGCCTCGATCCAGCCGGCAATGTCGCCGTTCGGCTTGCCGGCGACCGACGGAAAGGCGACGAGACGGTCGAGGATGTCGAAGACGTCCATTCCAGCCCTCAAGGCATTCAGGGTTTTGCCGGCATCGATGCCGCATGCTGGTGAATTTCCGCAGAGGATGGGTGCGTTGCCACGCGATTGCATGCCGAAAGCGGAAGTGTTTCAGTTGAATCTTGCGTTGGTGCACGGCTTTCGAGCAAATCCTGTGGGGTTTGCTTGTCTAGCGTTGGCGGGCACGGGGCAGCGGTCTGCTCGCCCGTTGATTTTTGAGGGTTCTTTATTTTTGAGGGTTCTTTCAGGGCCATGGAAGTGAAGCCGTCCGAAAGCTTGAAAATCGATGCCTTTTCCATGCGTATCGGCGACGTCCAAGATGTCGACCTGGAGAGGTTGCACGCGCTCTCCCTGTCGGTGGGATGGCCGCATCGCGCCGAGGATTGGCAATTCCTGCGTGAATCGGGCCAAGGCTTCGTGGCGCTCGATGAGATCGGCCGGGCTCTCGGTTCGGCCATGTGGTTCCCGCATGGCGCCAATTTCGCCACCTTGGGGATGGTCATCACCTCGCCGCGGCTTCAGACGCAGGGGGCGGCGCAATGGCTGATGAAGCGGATCTTCGACAGGATCCCCGGGCGCGACCTGCGCCTCAATGCAACCCGCGCTGCGCGGCGGCTTTATCTCTCTCTCGATTTCCGGCCGGAGAAGACTGTCTATCAATGCCAGGGCATCGCCCGCGTGCCGACAGTGGGCCGGCCGACGGAGGCGCACGGTAGCGTCCGGACGTTGGACGCGGGCGATATTGCGGCAGCGATCGAGCTGGACGCGGCGGGATTTGGCGTGAGGCGCACAGCGCTCGTTGAAAAGCTCTTCGGGCAATCGGCCGGCTATGGGCTTTTCGACGGGAACAAGCTGACCGCTTTTGCCCTCTGCCGACCGTTCGGACGGGGCCATGTCATAGGGCCGGTGGTGGCGGGAAGCGACCCCGACGCCCTGGCGGTCGTCAGGCCGCACGTGGCCGACCATTCGGGATATTTCCTCAGGATCGACACGCACATGGACAATGGCGAGTTCGCCGCCTTCCTGTCGCACAGCGGAATGCCGGTCTTCGACACGGTGCTGACCATGTCGAAGGGCAAATGCCTCGCCGATTTTTCCGACGGCGGCTCGGCTAGGCCGAAGACCTATGCCTTAGCAAGTCAGACCCTCGGATAGTTGTCTTCGGATTGCTTCCTTCCCCCGGACGGATGGCTGCCGAGCCGTCAGCCTAAACGGTTTCTACATGGGCGTTGGCTCGTTCCATGATCCACCCTCTGACGGTCCTCACCACGCTGCCTTTCGAAAGCTGGCTCTCCGAAAGATAATAGGTCCATGGACTGGCGGCTCGCACGGGGAAAGGCTCCACCAGAAGCCCGCGGCTGATATAGGTTCTCGCCAGCGAATATTGCGTGGCGACGCAGCCCGCGCCCATTGCCGCCAGTTCCAGCGCAATGTTCGAGGCGTTCGTGGTGATGCCTTTCTCATAATCCGAAATGTCGATCTGCAGCGCGTCGCCCATGCATTGCCAATATTCTTGGCGGCCATGGACGAAGATCCAGTCGACGTTGAGGATATCGCGCGGCGAGCGCAGCCCTTTCGGGCCGGACAGCAGGCCGGGTGCGCAGAGGATGGCGAGCTGGTCGTTCCACAGCGGAACGCCACTCGGCGGGCGATCGTCGAAGCGGCGGGTCGAGATGGTGATGTCGGCGATCTGCTCGCTGAGGTCTTCCCAGATCGTGCCGTGCAGAACGACCTCGATCTCGGGATGGATTTGCCGGAACGCCGCCATGCAGCCGGCCAGCCAGTTTTCGGCCAGGCTCATCGGGCAGGAGATGACGACCGTCCTGTTGCGCGAGGAGGCGACGATCGCCTCCGTGGCGTGATCGATCTGGTCGAGCGCCTGCCGCAGCGTCGGCAGGAAGGCCTCGCCCATTTCGGTCAGCTTCAGGCTGCGCGGATAGCGCACGAAGAGCTGCCGGCCAAGATAGTGTTCCAGCCCCCGCACATGATTGCTGACGGCCGCCTGGGTGTAGCCGAGCTCGCTGGCAGCGAGGGTGAAGCTGAGATGCCGCGCCGAGCACTCGAACGAGCGGATATAGTTCAGTGGGGGTGGCGGCTTCATGCGATCGCTCCTTGGCAAAGCGAAAACTAGACCGGCTTCGTTGGCCTCCGCAACCGCCTTGACCTCGATTTTTTTGTGCGATGGCGCCAAACTAATTACGTGCCTGGCCCATGAGACCAAATTATTCGTAGTTATCTTGGAGCGATCGGGACGCGAAAGGTGGCGCCATGGACCAGCGGACGGCGGAAGGTGAGTCTGCTTCCACCGCATTTGCCCGTGTTGCCGACTTCGTGCTGCGCAGGTTGGCCGGCGCGTTCCCACGCGACGTTCTGAAATCGGCAGCCCTGCAGTTCCTCGACACGATGGGCATTGCCATCGCCGCCGGCCCGATGCAGGCGGGGCGAATCGCGCGCGACGCCGCGGTTATGCTCTACGGTTCCGGCGCCGACCGGCACGCAGCGAGGATGATCTTCGACGGCAGGCGCGCCAGCATGGCCGGCGCCGCCTTCGCGGCAGCGACCCAGACCGACAATCTCGACGGCCATGATGGTTACCCGCCGACCAAGGGGCACATCGGCGTGGCGGTTATCCCGGCGCTGCTTGCGCTCGCAGAAGAAAAGCCGGAGTTGACCGGCCCCGAGGCGCTTGCCGCGATCGTCGTCGGCTATGAGATCGCGGGGCGGGCCGGCATTGCGCTGCACGCAACCGTCTCCGACTATCACACCTCCGGCGCGTGGAATTCTCTTGGCGTGGCGGCGGTCGCGGCCCGCCTGCTTTCGCTTGACGACGATCAACTGCGCCATGCTTTCGGCATCGCCGAGTATCACGGACCGCGCAGCCAGATGATGCGCGAGATCGCAACGCCGACCATGCTGCATGACGGCTCAGGCATGGGGGCGCTGGTCGGGCTGTCGGCCGCCGTGCTTGCCGAAGCCGGTTTCGCCGGCGCGCCGGCGATCACTGTCGAGGCGCCGGAGGTCGCGGCACATTGGGATGACCTCGGCCGGTTCTGGCAGATGACCCGGCAATACATAAAACCCTATCCGGTCTGCCGCTGGGCCCATGCGGCGATCGACGCGACGCGCGCGCTTTGCCTGCAGCATGGGCTTCGGCCGGAAGACATACGCAAAGTCCATGTCAACAGCTTCCACTATGCAGCGACGCTGTTTGCCGGCATGCCGGACACGACATCAAAGGCGCAGTACAGCCTGCCCTTCGCCGTGGCCACGATGATCCTCCATGGTCGGATCGGCGTGGAGCACATTTCGGGCTCGGGTCTGCGCGATGCCGCCGTCGCGGACATGCTGAAGCGCGTCGAGGTGAACGAGGCGGCGAAGCACAGCGACCGTTTCCCCGCCGGGCGCTGGGCCGACGTGCAGATCGAGACGGTTGACGGCCGGCGGCTGGAGTCCGGAGATGTCCACGCACGCGGCGGCCCCGAAGCCCCGTTCAGCGAAGCCGATATCGTCGCCAAGTATATGGAGTTTGCGTCGCCCGTTCTCGGCTCGACCAGGGCCGCCGCGATCCGGGACGGTATTCTCGGCCTGATCGACGCCGACCGCCGGTTTTCCGAGCTGACCGCTCTCGTCTACGATCCTCCTGGCGGCCAGGGCAGCCATGCCGCTTAGGCTGCTCAAATACGGGCTTAGCCGCGACTATCCGGTGACGGGCGACATTCCCGCGACGCCTGAGCTGAAGCCGTCCTATGACGTGGTCATCGTCGGTGGCGGCGGGCATGGTTTGGCCTGCGCGCATTATCTGTCGAAATACCATGGTATCGCCAGCATCGCGGTGCTCGAAAAAGGCTATCTGGCCGGAGGCAATACGGCACGCAACACCACGACGATCCGCTCCAATTACATCACCCAGGAAGGCGTCGCTTTCTACAAGGAAGGCGTTTCGCTCTTCGAAGCGCTGTCGCAGGAACTCGACTTCAACGTCATGTTCTCGCAGCGCGGCCAGCTGACGCTCGCACACACGGAAGCGACGCTGCGCGCCTTCCATCTGCGCGCCGAGATGGGCAAGCATATGGGCACGCGCACCGAGGTGATCGACGCAAAAGAGGTCGAGAAGCTGGTGCCCGAACTCAACATGGATCGCGGCGGCGCGCTCGAGATCCTCGGCGGCCTCTGGCATGCCGATGG
This sequence comes from Mesorhizobium sp. M1A.F.Ca.ET.072.01.1.1, assembly GCF_004023325.1. Taxonomy (NCBI): domain Bacteria; kingdom Pseudomonadati; phylum Pseudomonadota; class Alphaproteobacteria; order Hyphomicrobiales; family Phyllobacteriaceae; genus Mesorhizobium; species Mesorhizobium sp. M1A.F.Ca.ET.072.01.1.1. The sequence goes on from NZ_RZSF01000123.1 coordinate 6,748, forward strand.
CGGCACGGCCCGCCACGATGCGGTTGCCTGGGGCTTCGCCGCGCAGGCCTCGCGCCGCGGCGCCGAAATCCACCAGCGCACCGAAGTTCAAGGCTTTGAGGTCGAGACCGGTCGGGTGCGCGCTGTGGTGACGAACCGCGGACGGATCGCCTGCGGCTCCGTGCTCATCGCCGCCGGCGGCATGAACTACGATGTCGCCATGATGGCCGGCGTGGAACTGCCGATCCGCTGCTACCCCTTGCAGGCAATGGTGACGCAGCCGCTGAAGCCCTGGCTCCACACACTGGTCTCGTCCGTGTCGCTGCACACTTATCTGGTGCAGTCCTCGCGCGGCGAGATCGTGATCGGTGGCGGCTCGGATCCGTACCAGCTCTATTCGACCCGCTCGACGCTGGACATGAAGGAGCATCTGGCCGAAGGCGCCGTGCATCTCTTTCCCCTCCTGCAAGGCGTTCGGCTGCTGCGGCAATGGGCCGGCATCACCGACATGACGCCGGACTACAGCCCGATCATGGGCGCCAGCCCGCTCGCCAATCTGTGGCTCGATTGCGGCTGGGGCACCTGGGGCTTCAAGGCGACTGCGGTCGCCGGCAAGCGCCTGGCGGAAACCATCGCCAGAGGCCGGGTTCCCGACCTGCTGAAGCCGTTTGCGCTGGAGCGCTTCGAGAAGTTCCGACTGCTCAACGAAATGGGCGCCACGGCGGCGAGCCACTGACCATGAAGCTGCTTGACTGCCCCATGAACGGCCCGCGCAACATCGACGAATTCCAGTCCTTCGGTCCGCTGCGGCAGGCGCCAGATACGGATTCTGCCGCCGACGCTGAGTGGGCAAGGCATCTCTTCCGCGCGGACAATCGAAAAGGTGTGGTGGTCGAGTGGTGGCGGCACGTGCCGAGCAACTTCTTCTTCCTCGCCGAGCGCGACGTCGTCACCAACGAAATCATCCGCACCTACGCCCCTGGGAGCCGGCCATGACGCGGCTTGGCACGCCATACGGCTCGCGCCTCGACCGGACGCGGCCTGTCCGCTTCACCTTCGAAGGCAAGGCTTATCATGGCTTTGCCGGCGACTGCATCGCCAGCGCGCTGGCGGCCTCGGACCAGTGGGTCCTGTCGCGCTCGTTCAAATACCACCGGCCGCGCGGCATCATGACCATGGCCGGCGCGGAAGCGAACACGCTGGTGCAATTGCCGTCGGAGCCGAATGTTCCCGCCGACCTGACGCCGCTCCAGGACGGCATGATGGTGACGGCGCAGAACGTCAACGGCTCGCTGGAAAACGACCGCGATGCGGTGATCGACCGCTTTGGACGTTTCCTGCCGGTCGGCTTCTACTACCGCACCTTCATGGGTCCGAGACAGGACAGCTGGCTCCGCTTCTGGGAGCCGATGATCCGTCGCAAGGCGGGGCTCGGGATCGTCGACGTCAAGGCGCCGCATCTGAGTTTCGACAAGGCGCATCTTCACTGCGACCTGCTGGTCGTCGGCGCGGGGCCGGCGGGTCTATCGGCTGCGATCTCGGCCGCACAAGCCGGCGCCGACGTGCTGTTGTGCGACGACAATCCCGAAATTGGCGGTTCGCTGACCTATCGCCGCTGCGATCCGGGCATATTGTTCAGTCTGGCAGCCAAGGCAGCCAAGCTCCCCAATCTGCGCATCATGACCGGCACCATCTGCAACGGCTGGTATGAGGACAATTGGCTGCCGCTGATCCAGGGCAACCGGCTCTACCGAACCCGCGCCCGCGAGGTTGTCCTGGCGACAGGCGCCATCGAGCAGCCGGCGGTGTTCCGCAACAACGATCTGCCTGGCATCATGACCGGCGGCGCCGTGCAACGATTGCTCCGCCATTACGCGGTGCAACCTGGCCGGCGGGCAGTCGTGCTGGCCACCAATGACGATGGCTACGACTCCGCGCTGGATCTGGTCGAGGCTGGCGTCGAACTGGCCGCGATCGTCGATCCTCGGCCAAATGCCGGCGACCGCGCCGGTGAGCTTCGGGCCAGGGGGATAGGGATCCTCGCAGGCGCCCCGATCGAGGAAGCTTCCGGGACGCGCGGCAACAAGCACGTCGCGCGAGTCCGCATTGGCAGCCGCTGGATCGACTGCGATCTCGTGGCGGTCTCCGTCGGCTCGGTGCCTGCCTGGCAGTTGCCCTGCCATGCGGGAGCGATAGTCGGCTACGACGATGCGACGGCGCGAATGACGCTCAGTCTGCCGGAGGGCGCGGCCGTCCGGCTGGCAGGCGCCGTTGCCGGCAAATCGCGGTTGCAGTCTGCGATGGCCGACGGCCGCCGCGCCGCGCGCGAGGCTCTGGAGCGGCTCGGCCACGGCGATCCTCCTGACGTGCAGAACGAATACGAGCCCGAGCCAGCTGCCTGGGCACAACCGCTCGCCGGCAACGCAAAAGGTCGCGACTTCGTCGATTTCGATGAGGATCTGCAGGTCAAGGACCTGCGGAATGCGGTCAAGGAAGGCTATCGCGAACTCGAACTGGTGAAGCGCTTTTCCACCGTCGGCATGGGGCCTAGCCAGGGCCGCCATTCGGCGCTCGCCACGGCGCGGATCGTCGCCGAAGCGACGGGGCGTGGGGTTGGCGAGGTGGGCGTCACCACGGCGCGGCCGCCGACCGGACCGGAGAAGCTCGGCGTGCTCGCCGGCCATCACGAGCCGTTGGAGCGGCGCACCGCGCTGCATGCGCGCCATCTCGCACTCAACGCTCGCATGAAGCCGATCGGTGCCTGGTGGCGGCCGTATTTTTACGGGCCGGAAGACCGGATAGACCGTCTGGTCCGCGAAGAGATCGCCGCGGTCCGCAACGGCGTCGGCATGCTCGACGTGTCGACTTTGGGCAAGCTGGAGATCCGCGGTCCTGACGCCGGCGCCTTCCTCGATCGGATGTACACGATGGCGCATGCCAACCAGCGCGTCGGCCGCGTCCGCTACTGCCTGATGCTCAACGAGATGGGCACGGTTATCGATGACGGCGTCGCCTATCGTCTCGCCGATGACCTGTTCTACGTCACCGCGACGACCGGCGCCGTCGCCCGCGTGCAGGCCGACATGCTGTTCTGGAATGCGCAGTGGCGGCTGAAGGTCGACGTGCTCAACGTCACGGCGGCATTTTCCGGCATGAACGTCACCGGCCCGAAGGCGCGTGAGGTCTTGCAGGCGCTAGATGGCGACATCGATTTCTCGCGCGACGCTTTCCCCTATCTCCACGGGCGCGAAGGCATGCTGGCCGGCCTGCCGGTGCGTGTGATGCGGATCGGCTTCACGGGCGAGGTGAGCTACGAGCTCCACTGTCCTTCGAGCTACGCGGTCGCGCTGTGGGACGCTTTGTCTGAGGCCGGCAAGCCGCATGGCTTGCGCCCCTATGGACTCGAGGCCTCGCGCATGCTGCGGCTTGAAAAGGGGCATATCCTGATCGGCCAGGATACCGACGCGCTGACCACGCCCGACGAGCTCGGTTTCGGCTGGGCGGTTTCGAAGAAGAAGCCCTTCTTCGTCGGCAAGCGGTCGACCGAGATGCGGACGAGGCTTGGCGAAACGCGCCGGCTCGTCGGCCTCTCTTTCGAGGGTGCAAGCAATATCCCAGGCGAGTCCTGCCTGGTGCTGCGCGGCGGCAACCCGGTGGGGCAGATCACTTCGATTGGCTTCTCGCCAACGCTTGGCCACACAATCGCGCTGGCCTATGTCCATATCGACGACGCTGCCCCCGGCAGCAAGGTCACGGTGAAGTGTCGCAGCGGCGAATTGGTGCAGGTGCCGGTGGTCGGTCACGCCTTCTTCGATCCGCAGAACGTCCGGCAGGAGATGTAATGATGGCCGGTCTCGCCATGCGGACATTTCCCCTGTCGCCGAACGGCTCGGCCGCTGAAGCAGTTCTGCCAAATGGGCAGCTGATAGTGACCGATCTGACGGCCCGATCGCGCTTCGGCATCAAGGGTCCGGGCAGTTCAGCCTGGCTCGAAGCGCAGGGTCTCGCCTTGCCGCCCGTCAATCGCATCGCCAGGCAGGGCGGCGTCAGGCTGCTGCGTCTAGGCAGCGAAGATTTCCTGGCGATTGACGATATCGCCGGTGGCGCCGTCGCAAAGCTCGTCGCTGCCTGGCAGGCCGAGAAGGGCCCGCGCGGCTATTGGTCCTGGCGCGAGGAAGGCTGGAGCTGGATGCGGCTCTCCGGTCCGCCGGCCGAAGCAGCAATGTCGAGGCTTTGCGCGCTGGACCTCAGGCCTGGCCGTTTTGCCGATGACGCGATCGCGCAGACGCGCGTCGCCCATCTCGAAGCCGTGCTGGTGCGCAGCGAGGGAGGCTTCGACGTCTTCTTCGACATCGCCTCGACAGCATTATTCATCAAAATAGTCAGTACGGCGGCGCAGCTCGCCGACGGCGACACGACGACCCGGGAGAACCATCGATGAACAGCGTGCAAGGCGTCATTGCGCCCATCCTGACGCCCTTCGACAAAGACGGCAGCGTCGCCCGCGATCTGTGGGTCAACCATGCGAAATGGGTGCTTGCCCAGGGCGCGCATTACCTTTCGCCCTTTGGTACGACCGGCGAGGCGCTGTCGCTGTCGCCGCGCGAACGCATGCAAGCTCTGCAGTGGCTGGCCGAGGCCGGCATCCCGGCCGATAAGATGATGCCGGGCACAGGCGTTACCGCGCTGCCCGAGACGCTCGAACTCAGCCGGCATGCCCTGGAACTCGGCTGCGCCGGCGTCATGGTGCTGCCTTCGTTCTTCTACACGGCGGCGGGCGATAACGGGCAGGCACGCTATTATTCGGAACTGGTCGAGAAAGTCGCCAGCCCGAAGCTCAAGCTGATCCTCTATCACATCCCGCAGAATTCCGGGGTGCCGGTGTCGCCGGCGCTGACGGCGCGGCTCAACGCGGCATTTCCCGAAACCGTTGTCGCCTACAAGGACAGTGCCGGGAACTGGGACAACACCGCGGCCGTGATCGCCGCGGCGCCCAACGTCTCCGTCTTCCCGAGTTCCGAAGGCCAGCTCACCCAAGGCCTGGCCGCCGGCGCGGCGGGTTGCATTTCCGCTTCCGTCAACCTCAACGCCAAGGCTATCCGCGCCGTCTATGACGGCGCGCGCGCCGGCCGCGACGTCTCGGCCGCCGATGCCGCCATCAAGGAATTTCGAAAGGCGGTTCAGACCGCGGGGCTGATCGGCGGCATGAAAGCGGCACTTGCCGTGCGCTCCGGCGACCAGCGCTGGCTCAACCTGCGCGCGCCGCATGAGAACACCAGCCCGCAGGCAGGCAAGGCTTTGCTCGAGGCACTGGGTCCTCTTGCCGATCACATTCCTGGTCCGAGGCGGGGCTGAAATGTCCGCGCGGCCAACAATCATCGTCAGCAGCGACGCGCCGGACGGGCCGATTGCGGCGCTGGCGGAAACCCATCCCGATCTCAGGGTGCTCGGCTGCGACAGCTACGAGGTGCTTCCCGACCTGATTGCGGACACCGGCGCCGAGGTGGTGTTCACCATCAAATTCGACCGGGGATCGCGCTATCCGCGCGCGGCGCTGGTCGAGAGCCCGACCGTGCGCTGGGTTTCGGTCGGCGGCTCCGGCACGGATCACCTGCGCCCCTGGGATCCGACAAGGGTGACGATAACCAATTCGGCCGGCGTCGCCGCCGACATGATGGCCGAATATGTCTTCGGCGCGATGCTTTCCTTCTCGCTCGGCCTGCGCGGCTTCGCGCGCGAGCAGGCTGCCAGGAGTTGGACGGCCGGCAAGGTCGAGCCGATCCAGGGCAAGACGCTGCTGATCCTTGGGCTCGGCAAGACGGGGCAGGCGGTCGCCATCCGGGCCAGGGCCTTCGGCATGACGACCCTGGGCGTGCGCGCCAGCCCGAAACCGACCGACCACATCGATGAGGTGCACGGCATGGCCGACCTGCCCGGGCTGTGGGGTCGTGCCGATTTCATCTTGTGCGCCGTGCCGCTGCTCGAAAGCACACGTGGCATTGTGGGCAGCGAAGCCTTCTCGGCGATGAAGCCTTCGGTGGTGCTGATCGACGTTTCCCGCGGCGGCGTCGTCGACGAGGCGGCGCTCCTTGCGGCGCTCGACGGTGGCCGGATCAAGGGCGCGGCGCTCGACGTCTTCGCCGTCGAGCCGCTGCCGCCGGCGCATCCGCTGTGGGGCTACGAGAACGTGATCGTCACGCCGCATTGCTCGTCCGTCTACGACGGCTGGGACGTGAAGTCGGCACGCATGTTTGCCGAGAATCTCACCCGCTACCGGCGTGGCGAGCCTTTGGCGAATGTCGTCGATCCGGGACACGGCTATTGAGGAGGACAGGCCGATGACAGCGCATGACAGGCGAAGCGGCGGACGGCGCACCAGAGCGGCCGGGCGCAGTGGCGGCGGCATTGCGCAACTGCCCTGGCAGCGCGTCACAAACCCCTACGCGCCGATGCAGATCCTCGACGAGGAGCAGATGGACAAGCTCCACCGGACCTCGATGCGTATTTTGTCCGAACTCGGCATCCGCGTCATGGGCGAGAAGGTGCTGGGTATCTTCGAGGCCGCGGGCGCCATCGTTGATCGGGCCGAGAACACGGTGCGGATCGACGAGAGCATCGTCAGGGAAGCGCTTAGGAACGCGCCATCGTCCTTCTCGCTAAGCTCGCGCAATCCGGACAAGCAGATCCGCATCGGCGGCAATTCGCTGGTGTTCGGGCTGGTCGCCGGGCCGCCCAATGTGCATGACCGCATCAACGGCCGCCGGCAGGGCAATCTGGCTGACTATGAGAACTTCATCCGCCTCGCGCATCATTTCAACGCCATCCATATCATCGGCAACCAGGTGGTGGCGCCTATGGAGCTGCCGGCGAATTCGCGCCATCTCGACACCTATCGCGCCAATCTCACGCTGTCGGATCTGAGCTTCCATTGCTCGGCGATCGGCCGCGGCCGCGCCATGGATAGCATCGCCATGACGGCGATCGCACGCGGCACGACCATCGAGGCACTGCGCAATTCGCCGGGGGTCACGACGATTATTTCCGTCAACTCGCCGCGCCTGTTCGACGAGGCGATGGCCGAAGGCCTGATCGCCATGGCCGAGCACGGCCAGCCGGTGACGATCACGCCCTTCACCCTGATGGGCGCCATGACCCCCGTGACGCTGGCCGCGGCTCTTGCGCAGCAGAATGCCGAGGCCCTGTTCGGCGTGACGCTGACGCAGCTGGTCAATCCCGGCACGCCGGTGATGTATGGCGCCTTCACGTCCAATGTCGACATGCGCTCCGGCGCGCCTGCCTTCGGCACGCCGGAGAACGCCAAGGCCAACATCGTCGCCGGACAGCTGGCGCGGCGCTACAACCTTCCTTACCGCACCTCCAACGCCAATGCCTCCAATGTGGTCGACCTGCAGGCGGCCTATGAGACCGAGATGGCGACCTGGGGCGCGGTGCTCGGCGGCGCGAACCTGATCTATCACGCCGCCGGATGGCTGGAGGGCGGGCTGACAGCCTCCTACGAGAAGCTCGTCCTCGACGTCGAGATCCTGCAGAACATGATGGAGTTCCTGCGGCCGATGCCGTTCGAGGAGGACGACCTCGGCTTCGAGGCGATCAAGGCCGTGCCGACCGGCGGACATTTCTTCGGGTCGGAGCACACCATGGCGCGCTACGAGACCGCCTTCTACCGGCCGATGCTGTCCAATTGGCAAAATTACGGCAGCTGGCAGGAAGCGGGCGGCCACGATGCGCTGGAGCGGGCGACGCAGCTCTGGCAGCAGGCACTCAGCGACTACGAGGAACCGGTTATGGATCCAGCCATCCGCGAGGCGCTGGACGCCTATGTGGCGCGCCGCAAGGAGGAGATCGGCGCCGGCGAGCCCTAAGCGCCTGGAGTTCAACGAAAGAAAGGGGAAGCGCATGACAAGACAGCATTTGCTGGGCACAGTGTTAGCCCTCGCTCTTACCGCATCGGCACACGCCGCGAACGTCAAGGTGATCAATGACGACGCTTGGTTCGCCGAGGGCCCGATCTGGTACCAGGACAAGCTCTTCTACGTCGAATACGGCCGCGGCACTGTGGACGTTTGGGACGGCAAGAAGAACGCGATTTTCTGGAAGATGGATGGCTGCGGCCCTTCGGCCGTGCTGCCGACCGCGACGGGCGAATTCGTCGTCACCTGCTACGACAACAACACGATCGGCCGCATCTCGGCCGACGGCAAGACGCTGCCGGCCTACGACAAGGACACCGACGGCAAGCCGTTCAGCGGCCCCAATGATTTCGCGCCGGACAAGGAGGGCGGCATCTACTTCACCGGCTCCGGCAAGGGCGGTCCGCTGATCGACGCGTCGGCCTACTACATCGGCAAGGACGGCAGCGTGAAGAAGGTGGCTGGCGACCTGCACAATGCCAATGGGCTGGTCATGTCGAACGACGGCAAGATGCTCTACCTGGTCGAAACCGAGGACAACCGCATCATCGAGTTCGACGTCCGGGCCGATCACAGCTTGAGCAACCGTCGCGTCTTCCTTCGGCTCGACGATCTGTTCCCGAACCAGCCGCATATCTGGCCGGACGGCATCAAGATGGACAAGGCTGGCGAGATGTATATCGGCCAGAGCCCTCGCTCGCTCGACGCTCCGGGCAAGATCATAGTGGTGGACAAGGACGCCAAGCTCTTGCGCACGCTTTCGGTGCCGTCGCCGTCCATGCCGAACTTCGCCTTCGGGCCCGATGAAAAGGAGCTTTACGTGATGGCCCTCGACCAGATCGATGCAGCACCTTGGCACGGCAAGGTCTACGAAATGCCGAATAAGTAGCTGCGATCGTCGTGATCGTCGGATAGGAAGGAGGCCGGCCGCTTTGCAGCCGGCCTTTGCTTTCGCGGGATGACCGCTCAGCCGGCCATCCAGCCGCCGTCCACCATCAGGTTGATCCCGGTGACGTATGTCGCAAGGTCGCTGGCCAGGAAAAGCGCCGCGCCGGCGACATCGTTCGGCTCGCCAAGCCGCGGCCATGGCGTGCGGCGGCGCGAATAGTCGAGCGCATCGGGGTCGTTGGCGATGCCAGGCTTGCCGGTGATGATCTTGCCGGGAGCTATCGCATTGCAGACGATCAGGTCGTCGGCGTGATCGACCGCGATCTGGCGCGTCATCTGCACGATCGCGCCCTTGCTGACCGAATAGGGGAAATCGCCCGGGCAGGCGACCATACCGTGCTGCGAGGCGATATTGATGATGCGCCCGCGTACGCCGTTGACCGGCTCCTGCTTGAGCATTTGCAGCACCGCCTGTTGCGAGCAGTAGAAGAAGCCGGTGACGTTGACGTTGATCACCTTCGCCCATTGCTCCGGCGTGGTCTCGAGCAGATTGGTCGAGGTGTAGATCGCGGCGTTGTTGACCAGGATATCGAGCCGCCCGAACCGGTCCACCGCCTGCCGCATGGTTATGACGGCCTGCCGATCGGCGATGTCCGTGGAGATGAAGATCGCCTCACCGCCAGCCGCTTCGATCAGCCGGACCGTTGTTTCGCCGCCTTCGATAGCTTCCTCGCGCGTATCGGCGACCACCACCTTCGCGCCGTCCTGCGCGTAGCGTTGCGCGATGGCGCGGCCGATGCCGGAGCTCGCGCCGGTGACAATGGCAACCTTGCCGTCCAGAAGACCCATCTTGCCTGCCTCAGCTTTCCCACCGCACCACTTGGCCTTGTCCCGGGTTGACCAGCGCGCCGTCACGCGTGATTTCCTCGCCGCGCAGGAACACCTGCCGCAAGGTGGCTGAAACGCTCCAGCCGTCGAAGGGCGTGTAGCCGGCCTTTGACTTCTGGTCGGCATCGCGGATGGCAAAGGTTCGCTTCGGGTCGATGATGAGGATGTCGGCATCGTGGCCGACGGCCAGCCTGCCCTTGCGCCGGCCAAGCCCGAACCGGTCGGCCGGATTGGCCGCGCACAGGCGCGCGATGTCGCGCAGCCCAATCAGGCCTTCGTCGACGAGCTTGAGCATGACGGAGAGCAGCGTCTGCAGTCCGGGCATACCGCCCGGGATGTGCGCGAAAGCCGGATAGTCGGCGGCCTTCTCGGCAGGGCTGTGTGGCGCGTGATCGGTGGCGATGATGTCGATCAGCCCGGCCGCTACAGCCTCGCGAAGCCGCTGCACATCTTGCCTCGGCCGGAACGGCGGTGATCCCTTCAGTCGCGCGCCTTGCTTTTCGTAGTCGTCCGCGCAGAAGAACAGGTTCTGGGGTGTCGTCTCGACGCTGGCATCGGCGAGATCGCGCAGGCGCCGCCAGGTCTCGACGCCGAGCGCCGAGTTGATCTGGCGGACATGAACGCGCGCGTCGGTCTCGGCCGCCGCCAGCAGCGCCCGCGCGATGCCGTTGGCCTCGGCCAGTGGTGGCCGGCTTTCGCGGAACGCTGCGATGTCGCCAGAATGAAGCCGCGCGGCGCTGCCCATGAGCAGCGATT
>NZ_RZSF01000124.1:0-17177 GCF_004023325.1 Mesorhizobium sp. M1A.F.Ca.ET.072.01.1.1
GCGCTGCAACTGCTCGATCTGCGCGCGCAAGGGGGCGCTGCTTTGGGCCGTGCCGCACGCCAGCATGCGCCTGGTTGCCTGGGCCGACGACCTCGGAAAATACACCTTCGGCAAGGGCGCAATCGCGCATCGCTTCTGCCGGACCTGCGGCATCCATCCCTTCGCCGAGGATGTCAGTCAAGGCAGCGAGCGCAGCGCCTACATCAACATCAATTGCCTCGACGGCATCGATCTTGCAGCCATCGAAGTTTTCGAGTTCGACGGCCGCTCGGCTTAGCCCAGACTGCATCGCTCTGCCGACAAGCCGGCCGTACCGGCTGGCTTGTCGGCGTCCAAGGTTATTCAGCCTGTTTCGGCCCGACGGCGAAAGTCACCAGCGCCGCGAGCAGCGTTGCCATGGCACCGTAGCCGAACGCGCTGGCGACGCCGGCATGGTCGACCAGCAGGCCGCCGAAGACTGCGCCCAGCGCGATCGCCACCTGGAACGTCGCGACGATCAGGCCGCCGGCGCTCTCGGCCTGGTCGGGAGCGGCGCGCACCAGCCAAGTCTGCAGCCCGACCGGCACCGCGCCGAAGGCAAAGCCCCATGCCGCAACTGCGATCGCCGCAATCACCGGTGAAGCGCCGATGGTGAGCATGGCAAGCGCCGACAGCGCGATCAGCAGCGGCGCCAGTCCGACCGCAAGCTTCAGATTGCGCTCGGCCAGGAAAGCGCCGGCGAAATTGCCGAAGAAGCCGCCGATGCCATAGGCGAGCAGCACCAGCGAGATGGTCTCGATCGGCATGACCGGCACCGTCTCCAGAAATGGCCGCACATAGGTGAAGCCGGCAAACTGTCCCGAGGCGACGAGCAGCACGACCAGCAGCGCGATGCGGATCGTCCGCCGCTTCAGCACCTCGATCAGCGTGCGAAAGCTCGCCACGGCCGTCGGCGGCAGGCTGGGGATGGTGGCAAGCTGTACGAGCAGCGTCAGCGCGCCGACGACCGCCGCGATCATGAAGGCCGTGCGCCAGCCCCAGATGTCGCCGACATAGGCGCCGACCGGCGCCGCGGTGACGGTCGCCACCGATACGCCGGTCAGGATGATCGACATGGCGCGCGGGATCAGCCGCATCGGCACCAGCCGCATCGCCATGGCGGCCGACATCGACCAGAAGCCGCCGAGCGCGACGCCCAGAACCACGCGGGCCAGAAGCAGCATCGTGAGCGAGGAGGCGAAGGCGGCAAGCAGGTTGGAGACGATCAGAAGCACGGTGAGCAGCCACATGACCAGCCTGCGGTCCAGCCGCTTGGTGACGATGGCCATCGTGGGTGCTGCGATCGCGCCGACGACGGCCGTCGCCGTCACGGCCTGGCCGGCGGCGCCTTCGCTGACGCCGAGATCCTGCGCCAGCCGCGTCAGCAGGCTGGCGGGCAGAAATTCGGCGGTCACCAAGCCAAACACGCCGAGCGCCAGCGAGACCACCGCGCCCCATACCGGCTCGCTTCGCTCCTCGGCTTCGGTTCTATCGAGAACGGCGGCGTCGATGACGCCTGTGGCGGGTTCGGTCATGGGAAAATCTCCGTTCTGTTTTGCGGCGCCATTTGGAAGACCGCCAGTTCGGGATCCACCCGTTACAGGCCCGGCGCGCGACGCTGCAGTGCAACATAGGGACTGACGGGCTGGAGTTTCCATGCTAGAAACGCCGAAATGAATTACAATTCGTCCATAACCACATTCCCGGCGTCCGGCGATCCGCTGACCGACATGCTGCGCGGATTGCGGCTCGACGGCGTCGATTATGGCCGCTGCGTGCTGGGCGAACCGTGGGCCGTTTCCTTCCCCGCGCAGAAGGCGGCGCGGTTCCATTTCATCGGCCAGCAGGGCTGCTGGCTATTGTCACCGGCCAAGGAATGGATCGAGCTCTCGGTCGGCGACGCGCTCTTGATCCCGCGTGGCGACGAGCATGTGCTGGCGAGCGCGCCGGGCGTTCCGCCCGTGCCGATCGGCCGCTACACGATCGAGCCGGTCTGCGACAACATCTATGACGTCTCCAACGGCTGCGACGGCCGCAAGACCTTGCTGTTTTGCGGCAGCATGCATTTCAATCTCGACGGCTCGCATCCGCTGCTCGACATGATGCCCGACCTGATGCAGGCGCATAAGCTGATGGCGAACGCCCCGGGCATCCAGCATCTGCTCGATGCGATGGCCGGCGAGGTGACGATGGACCGGGTCGGCTCCGGCGGCATTCTCGCCCGCTTGGCTGACGTGCTCGCCGCCACAATCATCCGCTCCTGGGTAGAGAACGGCTGCGGCGACGCGACCGGATGGATCGCCGCGGTGCGCAATCCTGACGTCGGCAAGGTGCTCGCCGCTATTCATCTGCAGCCCGACCGCGATTGGACGGTCGGGGGCCTGGCCCGATTGATGGGCGCGTCTCGCTCCGCCTTCGCGCAGCGCTTCGCCACCGTGGTCGGCGAGACGCCGGCCAAATATGTGCTGCGCGTGCGCATGCATCAGGCACGGCAATGGCTCGCCCGCGACGGGCTGCGGGTGTCTGTCGTGGCGGCGAAACTGGCCTACGATTCGGAAGCTTCCTTCAGCCGCGCCTTCAAGCGGGTGATGGGTGTCGCGCCGAGCCATCTGCGCAACGGCGGCGGCGGCGAGCAATCCTGACAGCCGGCGTTCAGGTCGCTACCAGCTGGAGGAATTGCCAAGTCTTTTGGACGACGCGTCATTCTTCACCGACAGGGATCGCCTAAGCTGACCGCAGGAGGAACCCCTCATGGCTAACCAACTCGCAGCGCTTGCGCTCGCCGCGCTCACCATCTCTCCGGGGCAGGCATTCGGACTCGAAGACAGCTATTTGCCGGCCGACAAGATCCCTTATGTCGTTGAAGCGCCGGACCAGCCGCAGCGCCTCGGCCCGCTATGGGGCTCGCGGACCGAGGGCGCGGCCGGCACGCTGCTCAAAGTTCCCGGGAACTGGCGCGCACCGGTCCACGCGCACACCGCCGACTATCGCGCCGTGGTCATCAAGGGGCTCTGGGCGCATTGGCAGATCCAAGGCGGCGAGGCGACCAGGGTCGAGTTGCCGCCGGGCTCCTACTGGACCCAGAAAGCCAACGAGATGCATGACGATGCCTGCCTGTCCGACACCGAATGCGTGATCCTGCTGATCAACGACACGCCCTACGAGACCTATCTGCCGAAGTAAGTGCAGGCCGATAGCAATCGGCCGGTCCGCCCGCTATCCGGCGTGCCGCAAGCTGACGCCGCTGCCCTTATCGAACAGCACCACCTTGTCCGCGTTCCAGGCAAAGCGGACCGGCTGTTCGATCTCGACACTGGTCCTCGCCGGCACCGTGGCGCGCAGCATCGTGTCGCCGACCCTCAGCGTCACAATCTTTTCGACGCCGTGGTTCTCGACATCGTGGACGCGGGCCTCGACCGGCGCGCCGCCTTCCAGGTAGACGTCCTCCGGACGGATGCCGAAGACGAGCGGGCGACCGTCGGTCGCGCCCCCCGTCTTTAGCCCCCAAGAAGCCCTGGCCCCCCCGCCAACCGGCAATTCGAAACTCATCGGCGCCATCACCGCGCGGTCGTCGACCAGCGTGCCGTCGATGAGGTTCATCGGCGGCGAGCCGACGAAGCTTGCGACATAGGTATCGCGCGGATTGTTGTAGATCTCCTGCGGCGTGCCGGTCTGAACGATGCGGCCATGGTTCAGCACGCCGACCTTGTCGCCCATCGACATCGCTTCGATCTGGTCGTGGGTGACGAACAGGAAGGTGGCACCGAGCTGCATCTGCAGGTTCTTCAATTCCGTGCGCAGCGCCTCGCGTAGCTTGGCGTCGAGCGCCGACAGCGGCTCGTCCATCAGGAACACGCGTGGTTTGCGCACGATCGCGCGGCCGATCGAGACTCGCTGCATCTCGCCACCGGAGAGCCGGTCGGTCTTGCGGTCGAGCAGGTGCTCGATGCGCAGCGTGCGGGCGGCGCGCGCGACGCGGTCCTTGATCTCGGCATCCGGCAGCCGGCGGATCTTTGGCTTCAGCGGAAACTCGAGATTCTGCCGCACCGTGTAGCGCGGATAGAGCGAATATTGCTGCAGCACCAAGGCCACGTCGCGCTCGGCCGCGCTCCAGTCGGCGACGTCGACGCCGTCGATGAAGACCTGGCCCTCGGTCGGTTTCTCGAGGCCGGCGATCATCCGGAGCGTCGTCGTCTTGCCGGCGCCGGTTTCGCCCAAAAGCACGAAGAACTCGCCATCGGCGATATCGAGGTTGAGACCCGTCAGCGCGGTATGGCCGCCGAACTTCTTGGTGATGTTCTTCAGTTCGATATGGGCCATTACAGCCTTACTCCCAGCGACTTGCCGCTTGCCGTGTCGAAGAAATGCGCCTGCTCGGGGTCGATGCGGGCATGAACCTTCTCGCCCGGACCCGACACGTAGCCGGCCTTGGTGCGGGCGCGCAGCATCTTGGAGCCGACCTTGAGGTCGACAATGTCGAAGGAGCCGAGCGGCTCGATAATTTGCGCTTCGACCGGCACGTAGCCAGGAGCGGCATCATGCCGGACGAGCACGCCTTCCGGACGGATGCCGAGCGTCAAGCCACCATTGGAATGCCCGTTGAGCCTGGAGAGGAGCTCGCGCGGGAACTCGAAACCCGTCGGCGCACCGCCGACGGTGACGGAGGCGGCGCCGGCCTGATCGGTGACGCTCGCCTCGGCGATGTTCATCACCGGGCTGCCGACGAATTGCGCCACGAACAGGTTTGCCGGATGCGAGTAGACCTCGTCCGGCGTGCCGACCTGCTGGATGAAGCCCTCGTGCATGATGACGATGCGGTCGGCCAGACTCATCGCCTCGATCTGGTCGTGGGTGACATAAATCGTGGTCGATCCCTGCTTGATGTGCAGCCGCTTGATCTCGGCCCGCATTTCCTCGCGCAGCTTGGCGTCCAGCGCGCCGATCGGCTCATCCATCAGCATCGCCTTCGTCCGCCGCACCAGCGCGCGGCCGATCGCCACGCGTTGCATGTCGCCGCCCGAAAGCGCAGACGGCCGCTTGTCGAGCAGGTCGGTGATCCGCAACACCCTTGCGATTTCGCGCACCGAGGTGTCGACTTCACTGCTGCTCATCCGCGTGGCCCGCAACGGAAAGGCGATGTTCTCGAACACCGTCATATGCGGATAGAGCGAGAAGGACTGGAACACCATGGCGATGTCGCGGTCTGCAGCTTTCAGATGCTGCACCGCCTGGCCGTCGATCAGGATGTCGCCCTTATCGATCGTCTCGAGCCCGGCAATCGCGCGCAACGTCGTCGTCTTGCCGCAGCCAGACTGTCCAAGCAGCACGATGAACTCGTTGTCGGCGATGGCGAGGTTCAGATTATGGATGACCTGGACCGCACCAAAGAATTTCTCGATGCCGCGAAGTTCGATCTGCGTCACTGCCCGGCTCCCTCATGCGTCACGGCGCCGGTTTCCTCTCTCTGCTCCGGTGCGATTTTCGACGTGATGTTGAAGCCGATCAGCCCGATCAGGATGATCGTCACCCCATAGGAATGCAGGCTGAGGCTCCATGGCTGGCAGAGCGCGACGATGCCGAGCACCATGAGGATCTGCGATGCCGGCAAAAGGTACTTCTCGTTGACGGCGCGAAAACTCATTTGCGGATCGCTCCGAAAGTCACGCCGCGAAGCAGGTGGTTGCGCAGCAGGAAGGTGAAGATCGCAACCGGCAGCAGGAACAGGAACGTGCCCGCCGCGATCGTGGTCCAGTCCGGCAGGCCGGAGCCGATCTGCGATGGGATGAAGGGCGGCGCCGTCTGGGCGCGCCGGTTGGTCATGATCAGCGCGAAAGCGTACTCGTTCCAGGCGGTGATGAAGCAGAACACGGCGGTGGCGGCGATGCCGGTTGCGGCCTCGGGCAGAACGATCTTGAAGAAGGCCTGCATGCGCGTATAGCCGTCGACAAGTGCTGCCTCCTCATACTCTTTCGGGATCTCATCCATGAAGCCCTTCATCAGCCAGACCGAGAAGGACAGGTTGAAGGCGACGTAGAGGATGATCAGGCCGATATGGGAGTCGTTGAGGCCAACTGCCCGGTACATCAGGAACATCGGGATGGCGACGACCACCGGCGGCAGCATGCGCGTCGAGAGGATGAAGAACAGAAGGTCCGCCTCGCCGGCGATCTTGAAGCGCGAGAAGCCGTAGGCGGTGAAGGTTCCCATGCCGACGGCGAGAACGGTGCTGACCACCGCCACGATCAGGCTGTTCATGAACCGGTCGGGATATTGCGAAAGCTGCACGTCCTTGCCGACCTTCAGTACCCGCTCGCCGCCGTCGTAGATGCGCTTTTCCCACCAGGGCGCGGCTTCGTAGACTTGCGGGTCGACGGTCTTCTGCATCTGCACGCGCTTGGTGAAGAGCCGCACGAACGGCGTCACCTCGGGCTCGAACAGCACGGTTGGCGGCACGCTGACGGCGAGCTCCTTCGGCTTGAATGCCGTCGAGGCGATCCAATAGATCGGTGCGAGGAAGACCAGCGTGGCGATCAGCACCGCGGCGATGGCGACACGGTTGAGCGCGACCTCGGAAGAAGTGCGGACGGCGGCCATCTCAGCGCTCCTTCACCTTGTTGAGATACTTCACGTAGAGGTTGGTGATGGCCAGCACCATGATCAGCACGATGTAGGCGAGCGCGCAGGATTTGCCGGTGTCCCACTGCTGGAAGGCCTGCTTGTAGAGCCGGATCGCGATCAGCTCGGCGGTCGGCTGAGTCGTCATTGTGTAGGCGATGTCGAAGGTCTTGAAGGCTTCCATGGTGCGGAAGATCAGCGCGATCAAAAGGATCGGCGAGACCAGCGGCAACGTGATGCGGGTGAAGGTGTACCACCAGCTGGCGCGGTCGATCGCGGCGGCTTCGTAGAGGTGCTGCGGCACCGCCGACAGGCCGGCGAGCGACAGCAGCATGACGAAGGGCGACCACATCCAGATGTCGGTGATCGCGACGGCGTAGAGCGCGCTGTCGGGATTGGAGAGCCAGGCGAAGTCGCCGAGGCCGAAGACGTAGTTGATCGGTCCCCAGGACGGGCTGTAGAGCAGCTGCCAGAACAGGCCGACGACCGCCGCCGACATCATCATCGGCAGCAACAGCAAGGTCGTGATCAGGCCCTTCATCGGAAAGCTGCGGTTGAGCAGAAGCGCGAGGCCGAAGCCTACGATCATCTGCCCGGCCACCGACACGATCACATATTTCGCGGTGATGACGAAGTTCGACCAGATGTGATCGTCGCTGAGCAGCTCGCGGTAATTCTGCAGGCCGACGAACTGCCAGGGCTCGCTGCGGTTCGCGGCGAAGTTGGTGAAGGAATAGCCGAGCGAATAGATCAGCGGAAAAATGTTGAAGACGATGAGGAAAACCAGCGTCGGGATGATGAACATGTTGCGGATGGTCAGATCCGACCAGCCTCGCGCGGCGGCCCTGGATGCTGGATCAAGATTGGTAAGGGCTACCGAAGCCAACGGTCGTTCTCCCTGAAAACAGGAATGCCGGAGGGGAAACCCTCCTCCGGCATTCTGACTGTGACGCCTACTTGTAGCGGTTGTATTTGGTGAACGTCGCCTTCCAGTCGGCGGCGGTCTTGTCGAGCGCTTCCTGGGCGGTGCCCTTGCCGCCGACCACGAACGGATAGATGTTCTGGTTCAGCTGATCGAGCACTTCGGCATATTCAGGCGTTGCCCAGAAGTCCTTGACCATGAACATCGTGTCGTAGAAGGCCTTGTTATACGGCGTAGCGTTCTGGAAGGCCTCCGACTTCAGCACGGCCTGGCTGCAGGTATAGCCGCCGAGCTCGGCCCACTTCTTCTGGGTCTCGTCCTTGATGAACCACTCAAGGAATTTCATCGCCTCGTCCTTGTTCTTCGAGTACGAGACGACGGAGATGCCCTGGCCGCCGAGAGCGGCGAAGCGCTTGCCGTCCGGACCGGCCGGGTTGGCGAAGAAGCCGGTCACGTCGGCATAGGGGTTGGTGGCTTTGTTCACCAGCGGCGGGAAGAAGGCGAAGAAGTTCATGCTCATCGCGGCGAGCCCGCCAGTGATGGCTTGGTTGTCCTCCACGAAGAACGTCTTGCCCCAGCCGGGAGGCGTGAACTTGTAGAGTTCCTTGTACATTTCGAGGCCGGCGACAGCCTCCTTGGAATTGGTGATGCCGTCGACCTTGTAGGTCGCGTAGTCGCCGAGATCGCCGCCATAGCTGAAGATCGCGCTTTCGACGCCCATCGCCATCGCGTCATACGAGTTGTCGGTGTAGATCGCGACGCCGTAGCGCTTCTGGTCCGGACGATGGAAGAACTCGGCGATGTCGCGCAGCTGCGCATAGGTCTTCGGAACATCGAGGTCGTAGCCGTACTTCGCCTTGAAGGCTTCCTTCTCCTTCGGGTCCTCGAACCAGTCCTTGCGGTAAGACCAGCCGATCGCATCGCCTTCCAGCGGGATCGCCCAGTACTTGCCGGAACCGCCCGGGTATTCGGCATAATATTTGATGGTCGCGGGCGCCATCACATCGCCAAGCTTATGCTTGTTGAAGAAGTCGGTCAGATCCACATAGTGGCCCTGCGTCGAGCCGGCGCCCAGCCATTGCGAGTCGCCGACCACCATGTCGTAGGCGTCGCCATGCGCGTTGAACTCGGTGAAGGCCTTGGTCTGGAAATCAGGCCACGGCGTGGTCTGCACCGTGACTTTCACGCCCGTCTCGGCCGTGTAGTCGTTGACGAGTTCCTGCAGATAGTTCGCCGGATCCCATTCCGCCCAGAAGATGGTGAGTTCCTTGTCTTGCGCGCGGACGGATGTCCCGCAGGCAAGCGCCAGCCCGATACCAGCGATCACGCTGGTCACTATCTTGCGCATAGTTTTCCTCCCTTGTGCGCCTTCTACCTTGTCATGCGGGCCGGCATAGCGGTCGGCCCTGGCAGTCCCTCCCGTGACGGCATTTTCCGGTTTCGGGCCTCCTCGCCCGACCGGAAAAATCGATCGCAACCTTCACCTTCGCTCCGCTTTACGCGTCCTGATCTGGTATTACCAATTCAAGAGGTACGTCAAGTTCTTTCTTGTGCAGTCCAAAACGGTTCCACAAGCCGCTCAAAGCGATATCCCTCTGTTTTCTATGATTTTTCGTACTCCTTGATATGCGGAGACCTTGTCTCCAGCGATGTATTGCAGTCATTGTTGTTGGTATCCTCTCCAATCTGGTCCAACCAGATTCAGGACATGTCTATTTCAGCTGGTGCCGAACCTCCAGTCGCCTTCGCTCCTGATTCCGCCACCGCCGCGCGCACCAGCGCGCCCGCCGTCCACTCGGCGACCGCCATCATGTCACGGCTGTCCAGCCCCCACATATCCTTCAGCACGATCAGCACCTCGACACCGAACATCATCGACAGCGCCTGGGCAAGACGCTTGAACTGGCGCGGCTTGAGCTGACCCTTGAGCGGAGCGATCGCGTCCTTCAGGAGGTCGATCCGATGGCCGCGCTTGAAAGCCGGTTCGGCGCCTAGCGTTCCAGCCTGCCGTCTCGCCCACTGGTCGAGCGAAAGCTTGAGCGCCGCCTTGAACGTCGCCTCGAAAGCCTCGATGCGCGGCATGGCGGAGGCGAAGAGTTCGGCAACCCGCTGTTCCGGATCTTTCGAATTCGATTTCCAGGTCAGGATCGGTCCGAGCCCCTCGTCGACGACCGCCTGCACCAGCGCGGCCTGGCTCGGAAAGTAGCGATAGGCGGTCGCGCGCGACACTTCCGCAGCCTCTGCAACCTCGCTGACCGAAGGCGTCACGCCGGACTGCATCAGCCGCGTCGCCGTTTCCAGCATCAGCCGCCTGGTACGGGCGCGGGCCCCCTTCCCGGCTCTCATCTGCTCGGCGTCATCGGAAGCGGCTTGTTGACGTGAGACATCCATATCAATACGATACGCGCGTCTCAAAAAATTGCAATGGCCGGACCAAGCGCCAGGCCCGAAGCGGCAGGCCGCACCGCCGAGCAGGCCGGCTAACCGAGGAGACGACGGGGAAAGGCGAATGAAGCGTATCTATGTGGTCGGCACCGCCGACACCAAGGGTGAGGAGCTTGCCTTCCTGGCCGACGCCGTCGCCGCCGGCGGCGGCTCGGTCGTCCGCGTCGATATCGGCACACGCGGCGCGACCGTCCCGGTGGATGTCGCGGCAAGCGAGGTCGCCGCGCATCATCCCGATGGAGCCGGCGCCGTGCTCGGCACTGACGACCGCGGACCCGCCGTTGCCGGCATGGGTGTCGCCTTTAACCGCTTCATCCAATCGCGCGACGACGTCGCCGGCGTGATCGGCATTGGCGGCGGCGGCGGCACATCGATTGTCACCGCCGGTATGCGCGCGCTACCGCTCGGCCTACCGAAGATCATGGTCTCGACGTTGGCCTCCGGCGATACCGCGCCTTATGTCGATGTCTCCGACATCGTCATGATGCCGTCGGTAACCGACATGGCCGGCCTCAATCGTCTGTCGCGCGTCGTCCTGCACAACGCCGCTCAGGCGATCGCCGGCATGGCGGCGAGGCCGGCCTCGTCAACTGCCGGCAAGCCGGCGCTCGGCTTGACCATGTTTGGCGTCACCACGCCCTGTGTCACGGCAATCGTCGAGCGCTTGCGCGCCGAATATGACTGCATGGTCTTCCATGCGACCGGCACAGGTGGCCGCTCGATGGAGAAGCTTGCCGATAGCGGCCTGCTCGCCGGCGTCCTTGATATCACCACAACCGAGGTCTGCGATTTGCTGTTCGACGGCGTGCTGCCGGCGACGGAGGATCGCTTCGGCGCCATTGCTCGCACGAAACTGCCCTATGTCGGCTCGGTCGGCGCGCTCGACATGGTGAACTTCTGGGCGCCGCCGACTATCCCCGACAAATATCGCGGGCGGCTGTTCTATGAGCATAATCCGAATGTCACGCTGATGCGCACTACCGCCGAGGAGAGCCGCCGGATCGGCGAATGGATCGGCGGCCGCCTCGCCCGTTGCGACGGCCCGGTGCGCTTCCTGATCCCGGAAAAAGGCGTGTCGGCGCTCGATGTCGAAGGCGGCGCCTTCTTCGATCCGCAAGCCGATGCGGCGCTGTTCGAGGCCATCGAGCACACCATCAAGCCGACCGGGAACCGTATCGTGACGCGCCTGCCGCTGCACATCAACGATCCTGCATTCGCCAAGGCCGCGGCCGAGGCTTTCCTCGACATCGCCAAGAAGTGAGATCCGACAAACATGGCCGCCATCCCGCGCAAAACCATACTGGAAAGGTTCCGCAAGATGATCGCCGATGGCGTTCCGATCGTCGGCGGCGGTGCCGGTACCGGCCTGTCGGCCAAGGCCGAGGAAGCCGGCGGCATCGATCTCATCATCATCTACAATTCCGGCCGTTACCGCATGGCCGGGCGCGGCTCGGCCGCCGGCCTGCTCGCCTATGGCAATGCCAACGAGATCGTCAAGGAAATGGCCTATGAGGTGCTGCCGGTGGTAAAGAAGACGCCGGTGCTGGCCGGCGTCAACGGCACCGACCCCTTCGTCATCATGCCGCTGTTTCTCGCCGAACTGAAGACGATGGGCTTTTCCGGCGTGCAGAATTTTCCGACCATCGGCCTCTTCGACGGCACCATGCGGCAGAGTTTCGAGGAGACCGGCATGGGTTTTAGCCTCGAGGTCGACATGATCGCCGAGGCGCACAAGCTCGACCTACTCACCACGCCTTACGTCTTCAACCCCGACGAGGCGCGCGCCATGACCAAGGCGGGCGCCGACGTGGTCGTAGCCCATATGGGCGTGACGACAGGCGGCTCGATCGGCGCGACCTCGGCGAAGTCGCTGGATGCCTGCGTCGAGGAGATCGACGCCATTGCCGACGCCGCGCGCTCGGTGCGCAAGGACGTCATCCTGCTTTGCCATGGCGGGCCGATCTCCATGCCCCATGACGCGCGCTACGTCCTCGAGCGCTGCGAAGGACTGCACGGCTTCTACGGCGCAAGCTCGATGGAACGGCTGCCGGCCGAGGCGGCGATCGCCAGGCAGACGGCGGATTTCAAGGCAGCGGCAATCGGCAAAGCGAAAATGCCAGCAACTAGCAAGGGATGATGCAATGGCCGACAAGAGCAAGGTGTTCGTTTATCCGAAGGAGGTCAGCGCCTTCGGCTTCGACTGGGGCAAGCTGGCCCTCACGGTCGCGCCGGAAGTGAACGGCGCGGAGCGCTTCTCCGGCGGCGTCGTCGACCTGCCGCCCGGCAAGGGGCACACCCGCCACAACCACCCAGGCGCGGAGGAGATCATCTTCGTGATTTCCGGCCATGGCGAACAGATGGTCGAGGACGAGAAGGGCAATCCGGTGGTCGCCAAGGTCGGTCCCGGCTGCACCGTCTATGTGCCGGAAAGCCGCTTCCACTCGACGCTCAACACGGGCGATGAGCCGATGCAGCTTTTCGTCGTCTATTCGCCGGCCGGCCCCGAGCTAGCGCTGCGTGACCTGCCGGATTTCAAGCTGCTGCCGCGAGAGGCAAGCAATTGATGGCAAATCGCTTGCGGGCGTTATTCGCCCACCGGTTTGCTTCGCAATCACCTCTCCAGGTATGTATGGGGGCTACAGCAAACAGGTGTGCGGAGATATCGCGCACAGTCTCGTGCGAGTTGCCGCGAATAGCACCTCCAGGCTAAGCCCAGAATGCATCCCAGGCGTAGAGGTCGTAGAAGTGTTCCCGGCCATCGACTACCTTGCCGGCCCTGATGTCGAAGACGATGCAACAGAGCACATCAAGCTGTTTGCCGTTGCGTTCCCCGGTATTGCGATGGACGCCGACTACACGTCCGTCCTCACCTTCCATGACATGCAGAAGATTCGCCCTGAAGGTGCCAAGGGTTTGCCCGCCATAACGGCCGAACTGGGCAAAAGTCGCCTCACGGCCTTTGTAGTCCCCGGCGATCGGATTCCTTCCCGGGCTGTGCCACGTGCATTTCTCGTCGATGATTTGCGCAAGCGCGTCCATGTCTCCGGAGTTGAAGGCGGCGTAACCCCGCCGAATGAGCTCGGAGTTCTGATTTCTTGATGTTACGTCTGCCATAACTTCCTCCTGCTACCGGCCCGACGTAATCGGTCTGGTAGGAGGCGCCGGGCCACAACTCAAGTCAGCAAGATACACCCAGGACGGCGGGCGCGCACGACGAAGCTTGTTTCCCATCAATCCGCAGAAGCCGCCCCGAGGTTTGAACTCGGTCATTCGGAGTGATTGGTTTCCCGAGCGCGCTCTAGGCTACCCCACCCCTGTTCCACCCACGCCCGCGATCGCCGAACATCGCATAGCTTGTGTCGGTCACCGCCACGGTATCCTCGAGCTTGATGAAGCCGCGCGTCGAGTGAAGCATGGTGGTCTCGACCGAAAGCACCATGTTCTTTTCCAGCGGCTTGGCCGCATAGGTGCCTTCATAGGTGACCGGATGGTTGGTCATCAAAAACGGCGCTTCATGCGTGATCAGCCCCATGCCGTGGGCGAAGAAATCCGTATAGGCCGCGACCTTGGAAGCCTTCAGCACGCTCTCGGCATGCGCGATCATGTCGCCGCCGAGCGTGCCGGCTTTGACCTTGGAGAACGCGGCCTGCTGCACCGACTCGATTTCGGACAGCAGATCCTCGAGCTCGGCATCCGGCTCGCCAAGAATACCCATGCGGCAGAGGTCGCCGATATAGCCGTGATAGTTGCCGCCGGAATCGATCGACAGCACCTCGCCCTGCTTCCACGCCTGGCTCGACGCAGCACGGTTGTGGCTGGCACCCAGTGTCAGCAGACAATATTCGAAATGCGCGCCGCGATTGGTCTCCTCGCGCCGTAACTGCTCGATGATGTCGGTCTTGGTCGTGCCCTCGCGCGCCCAGGCGATCGTCGCCAGCATCGAATCGGTGATCAGTTCGGAGGCGATGCGCAGCTTCTCCAGTTCGGCCTCGGTCTTGACGGCGCGCATGCGCTCCAGCATGCCGGTGGCATCGATCAGCTTTGCATCCGGCAAGGCCTTGCGGATCAGCGAGTAAGCGTCCGAGGGCAGGAAAGCAGGCTCGATGCCGATGCGGGCAGCACCCTTGCCGATCTTCTGCAGATGCTCGACGGCAAGGTTGGCAGCGTCGAGCGTGCCCCAGCAGGCTGCATGCAATGTCGGTGTCCAGAACGGATGGTTCTCGTGCTCGCCGCCTTCCATCTTGTTGCCGATATAGGCAGCATGCTCCGGCCCGCCTTTTTCATAGAGGACGATCGGCAGGTAGCGGCTATGGCCGATGGCGTCCATCGCCGCGAAAAAGATGAACTTGTAGCCGCCAAGCAGATATTGCGTGTTGTGCTTGGAGGTGGCGAAAAGCACATCGATGCCGGTCTCCTCCATCAGCCGGTCCACCCGAACCTGGTCGAACGGGATGCCGCTGGCCTCGGTTTTGCCCGGAGCGATGTTCATCTTTCCCTCCCTGATTTCCTCGGTCGCTCAAGCAGTCAAACATCCTGAAACTGCCGTTTGCGGCCAAATCTGAACCATCTTGACCGTTCTGGTCCAGCCAGCGTTGACAGCATCCGGCTGATCCCGCCCTCTCCTACTTGGCTTGAGACCGCGTACGGCTTAGTCTGGTCCTACCAGATAGTCGCGACCGCAGACCGAATATAACTGGTCCAGCGGACGAAAATTTCAGAGCCAAGCCAGCATGCGCCAAATCCGTCTCTGGCGAAACCTTTGCCAAGGGCCATAATCCCGCTGATTTTGAGGTTGCCCGCGCCGGTCGCGGGTGAAGAGGGGAGCTTGAGGATGTCCGGATTGCCGATTTCACGCCGCGGCCTGCTGGCCGGCTCGGCACTGCTTCTGGCCTCGACCGCGTTGCCGGCCATCGGCCGGGCGCAGACGCCGAAGAAGGGCGGCAGGCTGATCGTGGCCGCCGACTCCGAGCCGCGCAACCTCAATCCGGCTATTGTCGCTTCCAACGGCGTCTTCTTCATCTCCAGCAAGGTGGTCGAGACGCTGGCCGAGGCCTCCTTCGACAGCAAGGACGGGCTTCAGCCGCGCCTTGCGCTTTCCTGGGAAGGCGCGGCCGACGGCCGGTCGGTGACCTTCAAGTTGCGCGACGGCGTCAAATGGCATGACGGCAAGCCCTTCACCTCCGCCGACGTCGCCTTCTCCGCGCTGCAGGTCTGGAAGCCTCTGCAGAATCTCGGCCGCACGGTGTTCAAGGACCTTGAAGCCGTCGACACGCCCGACAAGCTGACGGCCGTGTTCAAATTCGCCAAGCCGACGCCGTTCCAGCTGATCCGCAACGCGCTGCCGGCATTGAGCAGCGTCGTGCCGAAGCACGTCTATGAGGTGGGCAAGATCGAGGACAACCCGGCCAACAACGCTCCGGTCGGCACCGGTCCGTTCAAATTCGCCGAATATAAGGCCGGCCAGTACTATCGGCTTGCGCGGAACGATGCCTATTGGGACAAGGACGAGCCCTATCTCGACGAGATCGTCTACCAGGTGCTGCCCGACCGAACCTCTGCGGCTGCGGCGCTCGAGGCGGAAGAAATCCAGCTCGCCGCCTTCTCCGCCGTGCCGCTCGCCGACCTCGACCGCATCTCAAAGGTGCCGGGCCTGAAGGTCATCACCAAGGGCTATGAGGGGCTGACCTACCAGCTCGTCGTCGAGATCAACCATCGCCGCAAGGAACTGGCGGACCTGAAAGTGCGGCAGGCGATCGCGCATGCCATCGACAAGGATTTCGTCGTCAAGACAATTTTCCTCGGCTACGCCGCGACCGCAACCGGTCCGGTGCCGAAGAACGATCCGCAATTCTACACTGCTGACGTCCCGATCTACCCCTTCGACGTCGCCAAGGCCAACGAGCTGCTCGACGAGGCCGGCTACAAACGGGCCGACGACGGCAAGCGCTTTGCACTGAAGCTGCTGCCGGCGCCCTACTTCAATGAGACCAAGCAGTTCGGCGATTACCTGCGCCAGGCGCTGGCCGTAATCGGCATCGACGCCCAAATCGTCAATAACGACTCGGCCGCCCATATGAAGGCGGTCTATACCGACCATGCCTTCGACCTCGCCGTCGGCCCGCCGGTGTTCCGAGGCGACCCGGCGATCTCGACCACCATCCTGGTGCAGAGCGGCATCCCCGACGGCGTGCCCTTCTCCAACCAGGGTGGCTACAAGAACGCCGACCTGGATGCGCTGATCGCCAAAGCGTCAGAGACGCTCGACACATCCGCCCGCACCGGGCTGTACAAGGAATTCCAGAAAATGGTGGCGGCCGACCTGCCGCTGATCAACGTCGCCGAGTGGAGCTTCATTTCCGTCGCCCGCGACACTGTCGGCAACATCGCCAACAACCCGCGCTGGGCGGTATCGAACTGGGCGGACACCTTTTTGGCGGGTTGATCCGCACTTGCGGATTGCCTGCCTGGGTGCTGAGCTTTGAGAATGAGAGTTCCGTCGCGCGCCCCTCTGTCCTGCCGGACGCGGCATCCAAGGGTTGGCCCTGATATGGCGTCGCCATGACCCGAGCCCTCACCCTCCTGCGCCGCCGTCTCGTCGGCAGCGTCTTCGTGCTGCTGATCGTCGTCATCGGCAGCTTCCTGCTGCTCGAAGCTGCCCCCGGCGACGCGGTCGACGCCTATATCGTCTCGACCGGCGGCGATGCCGGCATGATCGAATTGCTGCGCCACCGCTGGGGCCTCGACCAGTCGGAGCTGACCCGGCTCGCCAACTATCTCTGGGCGCTCTTGCACCTCGACCTTGGCCAGTCTGTCACCTTCTCGCGGCCGATCCGCGACGTCATCCTCGAACGCCTGCCGAGCACGCTCATCCTGATGGGCAGCGCCACCGCGCTCTCCTTCGGCCTCGGCTCGGCGCTCGGCATCTATGCCGGTGCGCGTCCCGGCAGCTTTCGCGACCGCTTCCTGTCGATCGGCTCGCTGGCGCTCTACGCCGTGCCGGGCTTTTGGCTCGGCCTTGTGCTGATCGTCGTCTTCGCCGTCGACCTGCGCTGGCTGCCGATCGGCGGCATCGAGACCGTCGCATCGGCCAAGACCGGGGTGGCGCGGGCCCGCGACATCGCCGCCCATCTTGTGCTGCCGGTCTCGGCGCTCGGCTTCATCTATCTCGCGCTCTATC
>NZ_RZSF01000125.1:0-17166 GCF_004023325.1 Mesorhizobium sp. M1A.F.Ca.ET.072.01.1.1
CTGCAGGTGGTGACCAATGACGACGTCGCGGTCGAGAATTCGTCCTACACCACCGGTCGGCGCGGCGTGGCCGGCACGCTGGTGGTGGAGAAGATCGTCGGCGCCGCGGCCGAGCAAGGCATGCCACTGCCCGAGCTCAAGGCGCTGGGCGACCGCGTCAACGCCTCGACGCGCTCGATGGGCGTGGCGCTGACCAGTTGCACGGTGCCGGCTGCGGGCAGGCCGACCTTCGACATTGGCGACAACGAGATGGAATTCGGCGTCGGCATCCATGGCGAGCCCGGCCGGCGGCGCGATGAGCTGAAGAGTGCCGACGCCATCGCCGAGGAGATCTGCACGGCAATCCTCGGCGATCTTGGTGACCGCGCCTGGGGACCGGCGCTGCTTTTCGTCAACGGCTTCGGCGGCACGCCATCGATGGAGCTTTATCTGATGTACAACAGCGCGCGAAAAATCTTCGAGAAGAGAGGCGTGACGGTGACCCGCTCGCTGGTCGGCTCCTATGTCACCTCGCTCGACATGGCAGGCTGCTCGATCACGCTGACGATGCTCGAGGATGAGACGACGGCGCTTTGGGACGCTCCGGTGCACACGGCGGCGCTGCGCTGGGGGATGTAGCGTCGCGCGGGCTTTTCTGCGACCATGGTCGCCTGTTGTTCGCGATATTGCCCGGTTGATGCTGCTCCCGCTTTCACCTGCTGAAGAAAAGCTGCTGCTCAAATTTGCCGATCCGGAGGCGCCGTCCGAGCGGGGCGGGGCCCTCTCGGCAAGCAGCCTCATTGCGCTGCTCGCCAATGCCGAGTTCCACGGCGTGCTGCCGATCATGCTGCGCAAGCTTCGGGAAATCGGCGAGGCCGATCTGCCGAACGATGCCGCCCTGCGGCAAAAACTCTCCGGGCTTCGCGATCAGGCTACACTGGCGACCGGGCAGTCGATGCTGCTGCAATATCACGGCGACCGCATCATGAAGGCCTTGGCCGCGAAAGGCGTTGCGGCTCGCATCGTCAAGGGCCCGGTGTTCGCGCGCAAGCTTTATCGCCATGCTGCCGATCGGCCGTTCACCGACATCGACATACTTGTCGATCCGGCCAGCATCGGCGAGGCCAACAACGTGATCGCCGAATGCGGCTTCACGCTTGGCAGCGGCGAGGCCGAATCGCATGAGTTGCAGGAGTTCAAGTGGCTGGAGAAGGAGAACTCCAGTCTGCTGATCGAGCTGCACGGCAATCTGGTGCATGACACCGGCATGCGGCGGCGCCTGTCGCTCGGCTTCCGAGAGTTGCAGATCATTGACGGCGGCGAGGCCGACACGCCGGCGTCGCTGCTCACCATCGCCATCGTTCATGCCGCCGGAGGCCACAAATTCCACCGGCTCCAGCTCTGTATCGACGTGCTGCAAGGTGTGCGCGCTCTGCAATCGCCGGAAGCCGAAGCGCGCCTTCTCGAAGCCGCGCGTATGACCGGCATCGAGCTCGAGCTGGCGACCGTGCTCAACGTGACAGGGCGGCTGTTCGACGAGCCGCGCGCGATCGCCCTTGCCAACCGCATCAAGCCCGATCTGTCGATACGGCTCGCCAAATGGCTGATCACCGGCAACGTGCTGCTCAGAGTCAATTCGCGGGACAAGATGCGCTCGCGCCTTAGCCGCGACGCCTTCCGATGGGTCCAGCGGCTTGCCCGGCCAAGGCCCTATCCAGCCTGAAAGCCCGTTTGGAGATCTACTTCTCCACCGCGCCGCGGATCAGCCCCGCTGCATCGGCCGGGCTCGAGCCGACTTCCAGGGTGAAAGTGGGGACGGCCCTGACCAGTGCCGCGATCGACGCCATCCGCCGTTTCTGCATCGGCAACAGGCCGGTCAGGCCGGTCCTGACATTGTCGGTGGCAAGCGCGACCATCGCATCGGTCCTGGCCAAGGGCGTGAGCCGGGTGTGGCCGTCGGTCGAGCGCGCCAGATGCAGCAGCGCCGAGACCGGCCTGGGACGGACGTCCTCGATGCGAACGATCTCGGCGAGACGCTCCAGCGAGACGGCCTGCTCGCCCTCGGCGTCCCATCTGTCGCCAAGGCAGGGCGAGAGGAATGGCAGCATCGCCGCGGTGTTGCGATGGATTTTCACCTTACGCGGCATGCCCCAGGCCAGGGTGCCTTCAGATGTTGCGCCGAGGATCATCACATCGTCCGAGCATAGGCCGAAGCCCTGCGATGCCAGCGCCATTGAAGTCGTCGACTTGCCAGTGCCGCTTGGCGCATGGATCAGCACGAGCGCCCCACTATCGGGCAGCGTCAGACCGGCGGTATGGAGCATGTACTGCCCGCCGGAATCGAGCGCGGCATCCAGCACCATCATCAGCAGCGTCCATTTGACCTTGCTGTCGGGATGAACGCGGATTTCGGCCGAGCCCTCGTCGGCACGGATCGAGGCCGTCTGGAGGCCGGGAAAGACCAGATGGACGACGTCGCCGGCGTCGATGATGCGGCAATGGCCGTCCAGCGGCACTTCGCCGTCGAAGGCGAGCTTCCCCTCCGGGTTTTCGGGCAGCGCCGACGTTTCGAGGATATCGATGCGAAAGCCGGGTTCGACCGCTTCATTGACGCGCAATGTGCCGAGCATCAGATCGAAGCTCGGCCAGAGCTCGGCGCGCTCTGCCGATATGCCGATGACCTGGCCGTTGAGGTCATAGCAAACGGTGGCTGCGGCGCCGGTCAAGCGGCGCGCGCCTTCACGCTGCCGCCGGGGTGGCGATAGATTTCAACCATGTCGGGAAGGCTGTCGCTGACCACCGGCTTGCCGTCGAGGCAAACCCAGCAATGCGCCGAAAGGCGCGGCTCATGCATCGATTTGGCATCGACACCGAAATGGAGGTCGGGGTTGAAACCCGCCATCCGCAGGAAGCGAAAACCGAGCAGCCCTTCCCTCAGGCATCTGCGATCACGCATCACCCAGGGATGCCGAACCGTGCGGTTGACGCGGCTGACGACGTAGCTGCATGGCAGGCCACGATAGAGTGTGGGCAATTGCAGCGGCGCCAATTTCAGCACGCTTTCGAAATCGCGCCGGGCGACCAGTACCGGTATCAGCCGGGCGCTGAGCCACAGATGAGTGCGGAACAGGGCGCGCAGGAACGGTCCGCCGGCCATCACGCGCCCGGGTCGGCAAGGATGCCTTCGGCCACCAGCTCGGCGGCCAGCGCCGTCATGTCGTCGCCGAGCGTCGCCTTGTCAACCTCGAATTCTTCCGACAGCAGATCGACGATGTGGTCGAGGCTGCGGGCGCCGTCGACCTTGTCGAGGAACGCTTCGGTGGTGGCGTTGCAGGTGTAAAGCTGGCCGCTGCGCGCCAGAAGCACCACGGCGCCGTCGCCGACATGCTGCACGGAGGCGTCGTCCGCCATCCGCAGAACCGTTTCAAAGGCGATTTCAGCCATACGCCCGCTCCCTATGCCGAACTGCAATTAGCGCGGCATGCCGTCGCTGTCCATTGCCAAGCGGGCAACGCTGCGTGTCAGACGGCCGGGCCTATCGGGCCACTCGGGCCCGCAACGATGCTCGACAGCTTCCCGCGCCTGACCGGAACCGGTTTTTCGTAAGTTCTTTTCGTCAAAACTTCCCCGGAAAGACTATCCAACTCGCGCGAGAATGATGGTGGGCTGGAACCACTATCAAGCCGCCATTCGCGCCAGGGTTGCCATCTTTCCCATAAGTAAGCTAAGAGTCTGCCGGCTTTTTGGGGAGTGGACAGTATGCGTTACAACTGGGATCGCGCTCCGACGGCATTCGAACGCCATCGGAAGGCATTGGCGGCCGCCATTCTAATAGCCGGCGGTGTCGGGCTGATGCTGGCAGCACTGCCGCTCTAAGCCGAATTCACTTGCTGACGTCATAGGCGCTCCGATCCGGGAGCGGCTGGATCCGTTTGCCGGCAACGCCGACCAAAATGCGAGGAGACATGGCCGGCCAAAGCGGCTTAGGCTATTGCCATACGACGGAATGTTCCTGGGGAGGAAAAGTCGATGGCCTCACGCTACCACGAAGTCTATGAGGGCTGGAAACGCGACCCCATAGCGTTCTGGGCCGAAGCGGCCAAAGCGATCGACTGGTATTCGCCAGCCGAAAAGGTCTTCGATCCGGCGGCGGGCGTCTATGGCCGCTGGTTCACAGGCGCCACCTGCAACACCTGCTTCAATGCCATCGACCGCCACGTGGCGGGGGGGCGCGCCGACCAGCTGGCGCTGATCCATGACAGCGCGATCACCGGCACGATCCGGAAATTCACCTATGCCGAACTGAAGCGCGAGGTGGTCGCGCTCGCCTCTGTCCTCAAGAACCGTGGCATCGGCAAGGGCGATCGCGTGATCATCTATATGCCGATGGTGGCGGAAGCGGCGATCGCCATGCTCGCCTCGGCCCGCATCGGCGCCGTGCATTCAGTGGTGTTCGGCGGCTTCGCCTCGCATGAGCTCGCGACCCGCATCGACGACGCCAGGCCGAAGCTGATCATCACCGCTTCCTGCGGCCTGGAGCCGGGACGCGTCGTCGCCTACAAGCCGCTGCTCGACAAGGCGATCGAGATGTCGAAGCACAAGCCCGATGCCTGCCTGATTCTGCAGCGCGAGCAATTGCGCTGCGAGATGAAGGACAATTACGACATCGACTATGCCGATGCGGTCGCCCGCGAGCGCGCCGCCGGCGCCAATGTCGACTGCGTGCCGGTCTTGGCCACCGACCCGCTCTACATCATCTACACCTCCGGCACGACCGGGCAGCCGAAGGGCATCGTGCGCGACAATGGCGGTCACATGGTCGCGCTGAAATGGACGATGGACAACGAGTTCGGCGTCAACCCCGGCGAGGTGTTCTGGGCGGCCTCGGACGTCGGCTGGGTGGTCGGCCATTCCTACATCGTCTATGGGCCGCTTCTGCATGGCTGCACCAGCGTGCTCTTCGAAGGCAAGCCGATCGGCACGCCGGACGCCGGCACCTACTGGCGGGTGATCTCGGAACACGGCGTGGTGGCGCTGTTCACGGCGCCGACCGCCTTTCGCGCCATCAAGGGGCAGGATCCGCGCGGCGAGTTCGTGCCGAAATACGATCTGTCGAAATTCCGCACGCTGTTCCTCGCCGGCGAGCGCGCCGACCCCGAGACCATCAAATGGGCGGAGCAGAAGCTCAACCGTCCGGTGATCGACCATTGGTGGCAGACCGAGACCGGCTCGCCAATGACCATCAACCCGGCCGGGCTCGGGCTTTTGCCGGTGAAATACGGCTCGCCGGGCGTGCCGATGCCGGGCTACGATATTCGCATTCTCGACGATGCCGGCCACGAGGTGCCGCGCGGCACGCTCGGCAATGTCGTGGTCAAGCTGCCGCTGCCGGCAGGCTGCCTGCCGACGCTCTGGAACGCCGACGCCCGCTTCCGCCAAGCCTATCTCGAGGAGTTCCCCGGTTTCTACAAGACGGCCGACGCCGGCATGATGGACGAGGACGGCTATCTCTACGTCATGGCCCGCACCGACGACATCATCAACGTCGCCGGGCACCGCCTCTCGACGGGCGCGATGGAGGAGGTGCTGGCCGCGCATCCGGACGTCGCCGAATGCGCCGTGATCGGCGTCGCCGACGCGATGAAAGGCCAGGTGCCGCTCGGCTTCGTCGTGCTCAACGCCGGTGTGGCGCGCGACACCCGCGCCATCGAAAGCGAGGTGGTGGGCCTGGTGCGCGAGCGGATCGGACCGGTCGCAGCCTTCAAGACGGTGGTGACGATCAAGCGGCTGCCGAAGACGCGCTCCGGCAAGATCCTGCGCGGCACGATGCAGAAGATCGCCGACAAGGAGGAATGGACGATGCCGGCCACCATCGACGATCCCGCGATCCTCGACGAGATCACGGCGGCGCTCAAGGGGCGCGGCATCGGGATCTAGCCGTCTCGCCGGATCGCAACGCGAGGCAGCCTAGCGAATTCATCCTGCGCTGCAATCGACTGTTGTGCAATGCAGCAGCACCCCCTAGAAGTCTGCCCGGGGGGCCGTTCCGAAGGCACGGCATGGCTCAGCACAAGACCACATTCGGCGGCGTCGACATTTTGCGTTTCCTCGCCGCCGTCATGGTGATGTTCTATCACTACGGCTTCTGGGTATGGGCGTTTCCCGACGGCGTGTCGGCGCGCTCGACCGGCGACATCCCTGCCCATCCCGAAATGGCGTTTGTCGGCTCCGGCTGGGTCGGCGTTCAGGTGTTCTTCGTCATCAGCGGCTTCGTCATCGCATTCAGCGCCGAGAATTCGACGCCGCTGAAGTTCTTCGAGGCCCGTGTCAGACGGCTGGCGCCGGCGGTCTGGGTCTGCGCGCCCATCTCCGCGATCGTGCTGCTGATGGTCGGTCTTTCCTGGCCGACCGATGCCGTGGTGCGACTTGCCCGCACGGCGCTGTTCGTGCCGTTCGAGCCATGGGTCGACAGTGTCTACTGGACGCTCGGCATCGAGATCGCCTTCTACGCCATCGTCTGGACCCTGCTGCGGTTCGGCCGATTCGACCTGATGGAAGCTGTCGCCGTCATCATCGGTCTGGTCAGCACGCTGTTCTGGTGTCTCTATTTCGCCTTCGGCTGGACCGATCTCGCGGAGGCGCGCTGGCTGCAGCTCACCCTGGTGCATCACGGCGCGTTCTTCGCGGTCGGCGTGCTCATCTGGCTGATGCGCTTCAAGGCGGTGACAGCGGCACGGCTCTGCTTCTCGGCGCTGTTTCTCGCCAGCGGAGCGCTGCAGATCGTAAGCTCGGTCGACGTGCACAGCATCAAGGTGGAAGCGGCGATGCCCTATGCGCCGCCGATCATCATCTTCCTGGCCGCGGTGGCGCTGATGGCTTGGTCGCTGCGCCTCAACCTTTCCTGGCGCGGCTGGCGCCGGATCGGGCTGATGACCTATCCGCTCTACCTCATCCACGATGTCGTCGGCGCGGCGCTGCTCGGCGTCCTGATCCGCGCCGGCGTGCCATACCTGGTTTCGATCCCGATCGTCGGCATGGCCATGATCGCGGCAAGCTGGCTGGTGGCGGCCGAGGCCGAGCCGCGCGTCCGCATGCTGCTCGACCGCACGCTTTTCCGCTATCGGCTCAAAGCGGCCTAAAGCGCATCGCGCTGAAACGGATTCAGGCGACGCTTTTCGGGGTATTGATGCACGTCGTTTTGCCAAGACCGCTGCGCCTTTTTGGCGATGTGCATCGAGCAGCCCGGTGTGGAAATGCTTGCATTCGACATGATATCGAGGCTTGGTCCACGCTGCGTGGCATGACCCTAGCTTGAGTACCGAGCCTCAATCCGTGAGCCTGTTCCAACGATCGAGACGACCCCGGCCCTTGCCGCGCGAACGGCTGATGATGGACATGCGGGACACGGTGGTCTACGCGATCGGCGACGTGCATGGCTGCTACGACGAGCTGCGCACGCTGGAGCAGAAGATCGAGCTCGACGCGCTGCAGTTCCGCGGCCGCAAGACCATCATCATGCTCGGCGACTATGTCGACCGCGGGCCCAATTCGCGGCGCGTGGTCGAGCATCTGATGGCACCGCCGCCAGAAGGTTTCATGCGCGTGTGCCTTGCCGGGAACCACGAAGTGGCGATGCTCGCCTATCTCGACGGCCATCTGTCACTGGAGCCGTGGCTCCGCGTCGGCGGGCGGGAAACGCTGTTCTCCTACGGGATCGACCCGGACCGCCTGGCCGATCTCTACGGATCGAGCGAAGAGGTGGACGAGCGTATCCGCGAGGCCATTCCGGCCACCCACGTCGCCTTCATGCGCACGCTGCCGGTGATGATCTGTTCGGAGCGGTTCCTTTTCGTCCATGCCGGCATCCGGCCCGGCATCGCGCTCGAAGCGCAGGACGAGGCCGACCTGCTCAACATACGATCCGAGTTCCTGGCGGCGGCGCACCGCCTCGACCGCTGGGTTGTGCACGGACATACGATCGTGGACGTTCCGACGCTCGACGGGCGCCGGCTCGGCATCGACACCGGCGCCTTCCAGAGCGGCCGGCTGACCGCCCTCAGGATCGTCGGCAAATATGGGCGGCTGCTGTCGACCGGAGAATAACCGCCGCGGCTTTTCGTCGGATAAACTGCTTTAGGCGGCCTGCTTGGCGCGCGATTCCGACTTCTCGAGGTAGTAACTCGAATAGCGGTCGAAGAACTTTTCCGAACCGCCGAGAGAGCCGTATTTCGCCAGCTTCTTCAGCTCGACCTTGTTGAGCACCGCGCCGGTGATCTTTTCGGCGATGTAGGGTTCGGACTCCAGCATCGAGCGCACCATGGCGCGTGGCGTGCGGCCCCACTCGGTGACGAGCACGAAGCCGTCGACCAACGGCGCGAAGGCCTTGGCGTCGACCACCGGGCCGAGCGGCGGTAGGTCGACGATGATGTATTCGAACGTCTCCTTGGCGTTCTCGATGAAACGCCGCATGCCGGCGGAGCCGAGAAGCTCGCTGGTGTGCGAGAACTGGCCGCGCACCACGGCCGGGATGATCGCCAGCTTGGTCTGGCGGTCGACCTTGCCGACCGACTGCCAGGTCTGTCCATTGACCACCGCCTCCATCAGCCCGTGCTCCGACTCCATGCCGAGGCTGCGGCTGAGGCCCGGATTGCGCAGGTCGCCATCGATCAGCAAAGTCTTGGCGCCGTTGGCGGCGAGCAGACCGGCGAGGTTCGCCGCAACCGTCGACTTGCCTTCGCCGGGCAGGACGGAGATGACGCCGATCACCCGACTGCCCTTGTCTTCCATCACCACGTCGAAAGCGATCTTGGCATTGCGGAGCGTCTCGGCGAACATCGAGGCCGGCGCATCGAGGCTCACCCGCATGCGCGCCCGTTTCTCGGCGGCCGACAGGCTGGTGACCTTGCCGTCGGCCGGCAAGTCGTCCGGCTTCGACTCCTTGGCCTTGCCGCCGCCAATCGTCGGCAGATAGCCGAGGAACTTCAGGCCGACACGGTCGCGAATGTCCTCGCCTGTCCGGAAGAAGCGCTCGTTGAATTCGTTCAGGCCTCCGCAGCCGGCGCCGAGCATGAGGCCAAGCACCAGCGAGAGCGCCAGCACGCGCAAGGTGCGCGGAGCTGAGGCGGTGAGAGGCATCGACGCGTCGGAGATGATCCGGACCTTGCCGACCGGGAATGACTGCTGCTGCGACGCTTCCTCGTAGCGGCTAAGGAAAGTCTGATAGAGCGTGGTCAGCGCCTGCGCCTGCTGATCGAGCTCCTTCAGCCTGACCTGCGACTGGTTGTCGATCGAGCTCTTGCCTGCCTGGGTGGCGATTTTCTCCCTAAGCGCGGTCTCGCGCGCCTGCGCCACCTGATAGTCGTTTCGATAGCTTTCGGTGATCTGTTTCAGCTGTCCGAAGATCTGCGCCGACACGTCGGCCTTCTCCTTGGCCAGCGCAACCGCCTGCGGGTGATCCTTGCCGAAGTTGTTCTCGACGTCCTGCAACCGCTTGGCGATCGCGAGATAGCGGGTTTTCAGCGCGATGATGACCGAGCTGCTCGGCTGATCGGCCGCTATCGCGGAATCGTTGAAGGCGCTTTCGGAGCCGCTGTCGACGATCGCCTTGTACTGCTGGTAGCGGGCGCTGGCGCGGGCTGTATCGGCCTGCGCGACGATGAGCTGGGCGTTCAGGTCGGCGAGTTGCTTGTCGCTGAGCAACTGGCCGTCGCTGTTTGCGGAAAGCCCGTGCTCGGCCCTGAACTTCTCGACCGCCAGCGCAGCTGCCTGCGAGCTTTCGCGCAGTTCGGTCAGCCGGCCTTGCAGCCAAACGGCCGCGCGCTCGGTGGCGTCGAAGCTGGCGTTGAGCTGGTCGGCAAGGTAGGCGTCCGCATAGGCCTTGGTGATGGCCGTGGCCAAAGCCGGATTGGTCGACTGATAGCCGATGCTGATGACATTGCTGCGGCCGTTGCGATCCGCCATCAATCCGGTTTGCAGCACGAGAACCGCGTAGTCATGGGTCGCCGCCTTCATCATGGCTTCGCGCGTTGCGGCATCGACATTCTCGATCCCGGGGATTTGGTTGCCGCCGCCGCTGCGGAAATAGCCGACGATGCCGCGCAAGAATCCGATTCCCTGGGCCAAAGCCGATTGCGGCGGGTTCATGAATTCCTGGTTCTGGTCCAGCTTCAGCTTGTCGACCACCTCCGATGCCAGCCGCGCCGAGTTGAGTATCTCGATCTGGCTGAGGATCGTCGCGTCCGTCTGCTGCGTGGCACTGACAGCCGAAATGTCGTCCACGACCTTGTTCAGGCCGTCGTCGATCAGCACGCTCGCAAGGGAGGTGTATTGCTTGGGCGTCGTCTGGAGATAAATCACACCCAGGAACAGACCGATGACGGCGCAGACCGCCACCACCTTGGCCTGCCGGGCGGCCATGCCAAGCAGACGCTCGATGTCGATGAAGTCTTCACCCTTTTCCGGTTCGGTGCTGGGCAATGGCATCCTCTTGTCGAGAGGAAAGTTGGCATAATTCATCGTCGGTCCAATTCCAGGTTGCAGGCGCTACCGGCCTTCGAAGAGTGTCGTCGTTACCAGAAAAGGCCACGCAACATTCGTGCCACGGAGCGCCCGGCCAAGAAGGCCAAGCGCTTGCGCGGCTGTCGCGCCATCGCGATTCCGCATATGCACCCAAAATTTGGGCATTATGCGGCTACTTCCCGGCGCTCGTGCGACCGGACGAATTGCTGCAGCATTTCGAAGACAGGTCCTTTCATGTCGTCGCGCGCCAGAGCAAAGGCGATGGTGGCCTCGATGAAGCCCTCCTTGGAGCCGCAGTCGAACATGCGGCCGTTGAAGGGCTGGGCATAGAAAGGCTGGCTTTCAGCCAGTCGAACCATGGCGTCGGTGAGTTGGATCTCGTTGCCGGCGCCGCGTTGCTGGGTGCCGAGCAGGGCGAAGATCTCCGGCTGCAGGATATAGCGGCCGTTGATGTAGAAGTTCGACGGCGCGTTGGCGGGGGCCGGCTTCTCGACCATGGCGGTTACTTCGAAGCCCGAGGCCACCTCGGCGCCGCGGCCGACGATGCCGTATTTGCTGGTTTCCGAAGGATCGCAGCGCTCGACGGCGATGACGTTGCCGCCGGTCCGCTGATAGAGGTCGACGGTTTCCGCCAGGCAGCCCGGCGCGCCGAAGGACACCATGTCGGGGAGCAGCAGCGCGAAGGGCTCGTTGCCGATCACGTCGCGTGCGCACCATACGGCATGGCCGAGACCGTGCGGCGACTGCTGGCGGATGAAGGAGGTGGCGCCGGCCACCGGCAGCAAGCTTTCCAGCGATTGGAGCTGCGCCTTCTTGCCAGTCTGCTCGAGCGTCCCGATCAGTTCAGGGTGCAGGTCGAAATAGTCTTCGATGACCGCCTTGTTGCGCCCGGTGACGAAGACGATGTGCTCGATGCCGGCCTCGAAGGCCTCGTCCACGGCATATTGCACGACAGGCTTGTCGACGACGGGCAGCATTTCCTTCGGCATCGACTTGGTCGCCGGCAGGAACCGCGTTCCGAGCCCCGCCACCGGTATGACTGCCTTCCTGACTTTCTGCATCGCTTATTCCTTCTGA
This sequence comes from Mesorhizobium sp. M1A.F.Ca.ET.072.01.1.1, assembly GCF_004023325.1. Taxonomy (NCBI): domain Bacteria; kingdom Pseudomonadati; phylum Pseudomonadota; class Alphaproteobacteria; order Hyphomicrobiales; family Phyllobacteriaceae; genus Mesorhizobium; species Mesorhizobium sp. M1A.F.Ca.ET.072.01.1.1. The sequence goes on from NZ_RZSF01000125.1 coordinate 11,575, forward strand.
GGATATCGCTTTTTTACCTATCGCTGGCTATGAAACCGCATTCCATGCGCCTGCATACTTCACCTCCCAGTGCCCACGGCAAACTGTGCCGCAACCCTTCTCAGCCGAGCCGCGATCGGCATCGACATATGCCGGACCGCGGCCGGATCGCTGAGCGCCGTGCGTATCGCCTTCAGCGGCGCACGCGCCTTGATGTGCTGCACCAATGACAGGAACGAGGCCGCCTTGCGCAGGCTGCGGCCGCGTCTGGCGAAAGCCGACTTGGCGCCGTCGTCCATGAAATGCTCGGCCGCGAAGGCGGCATCGGCCTCGGCCATCGCCTCGACATGATGCAACTCGAGCACGCGCGAGATCGAGCCGGTGCGGATATGGTAGACATAGCCGACGGTCGGCTCGACCACGCAGCGGCCGCCTTTGGCCAGCGCGCTCGCCAGAAGAATGTAGTCTTCGCCGATGCGCAGCTTCTCGTCGTAGCGGAGCTGATTTTCGTCCAGGAAACGGCGCTGGAAGATCGGCTTCAGATAGCCGAGGTTGAAGCGCGACTCGAAAACGATGTTGCCGGCGATATAGTCGGTCAGCGAGATTTCGCCGAGTTCTTCGAGATACCCGGTCGGGAACATGATGTCTTCGGGCGTGCCGTCCTCGCGCACGACCTGGACATTGTCGACCGCAATCTCGGCACCCGCCTTCTCGGCCCGCGCGATCATGGCCGCCAGCCTGCCGGGCAGGAGGGCATCGTCGGAATCGAGCACGGCGACCCAGCGGCCGCGGGCCAGATCGAGCCCGGCATTCCTGGCGCCGCCAGGGCCGCGGTTGGCGGGAAGAGCGACCACCCTGACGATGTCCTGAGGATAAGCGCGCGCGACATCGAGCGTGCGGTCGTTCGACCGGTCGTCGACGACGATGACTTCGATCGCGACATCGCGCTGGGCCATCGCGCTGGCGATCGCCCGGTCGAGAGTTGCCTCGGCGTTGTAAGCGGCGATGACGAAGCTGACGTCAGGCTGCACGCTTTTCCCCTTCCTGCGGAGTGATGCCGTACTGGCGGATTTCGCGGACTCCGACCAAACCGCTGACGACGCCGAGATGCATAATGCCGCGCAGCATGCTGCGGTTCCGTCGCACCGGGCTGACTGCGGCCAAAAGCGCCATACCGAAGCAGTAGCCCGCCTTCGCCGAGGCGAGACCGATCTGGCAGACGCGGCGCAGGCCGCCGGTGTTGCGCCCGATGAGATGGCCGTGCGTCTGCCCGAAGCGGAAGCGGCGGCGGCGCAGCCAGTCGAAGGCGGCCCTCGAGCTCGGCACCACCTCGTCGACGAAGGCCTGGGAGGCAAAGGCGATGCGCCCGCCGGACTTGACCACTGAATCGAAGAATTCGGTGTCCTCGCCGCCGGTCTGGCCACGCGCCAGGCTGAAGCGCCGGTTGCGCAGGCTTTCCTCGGTCATCCTGAGCAGGACGTTGCAGGTGTAGCCGGTGCGGATCTCGCCGCGCACCCAGACGGGCAAGGTCGAGTGGAAATCGCCTTTGCGCATCCAGTCCGGCGCGTCCTGGCGATATGTCGCGCGGACCGGCCCGAGCACGGCCGTCGCGCCGGTCGCCTCCGCGGTCGCCAGGAGTTCGACGAGCCAGCCCGGCGAAGCCGTCTCGTCGTCGTCGATGAAGGCGACGAGGTCCGAGACGCTGGCATCGAGGCAGGCGTTGCGAGCGATCGAGATGTTGCGCGCCGGCGCGTGGCGATAGCGGATCGGCAGCTTCAGTTCCTGCGCCAGCGCCTTCACCAGCGGCTGCGCGCTCGGCTCGTCGTCATTGTCGGCAACGACGATGCCGATCTCGAAACCGGCGGGGTTCTCCAGCGCGGCGATGGAGCGCAGCGTGTCGGCAAGCTCCGGCCTGCGGAAAGTGCAGATGCAGATGTCGATGCTGCCGCTCTTCTTCGCAGCCATCACGTCGCCTCACGCGACGGCTGCGGGCCGAAAAGTTGCAGCCAAAAGCCCATGGACCAGCCCAGATGCATGACCATCACCGACACGCCGGCCAACGCGATGGCGGGATTGCGCTGGCTGATCGCGGTCCGGATGCCGTAACCGAGGCAGACACCCGCCCACACCAGAAACGGCACGGCTGCCAGCACAAAGATCGGAGACAAGAGCGCCATCAGGACCACCGGAAACACCAGCAGCGGGATCATTTGCCGCAACTTGGGCATCATGCGATGCTTGAGCACGTTCCTGGCGCGGCCGCGGCCATAGCCGAGATATTGGAAAAACAGGCTCTTCAAGGTAGAGCGCGGATAATAAACCATCTGCGTCTTGCCGCTCATCCAGATGCGGTAGCCGGCCAGACGGAGGCGGTGATCGAGCTCGGCGTCCTCGTTGTGGCTGAAGCTCTCGTCATAGCCGCCCACCGCGCGGAACGCGGCAATGCGCATCAGCGCATGGTGGCCGTGATCGACCCACTCGCCGGCCGACATGTGGCGGTGCTTGGAGCCGCCGGTACCGAGCCTGGAATTCTGCGCCGCCGCCACGGCTTTCTGTACCGCGCCCGTGCCGCTGGTCAGCATCGAGACGACGACCGAATCGGCACCCGTGGCATGCGCTTCCTCGACCAGCCTGTCGCAATAATCGGCGGGATATCCGCCATGCGCATCGATGCGGATGAGATAGTCGGCGTCGTCGCCGAAGGTCGCCACCGCAAGGTTGATGGCCGCGCTCTGGATGCGCTTCGGATTGGCGATCAGGATGACGCGTGGATCCTCCGCAGCGAGATCTTCGACGATGCGTTGTGTGCCATCGGTGCTGCCGCCGTCGGCCACGACGATGCGCGCGCCGAGCCGCGCCGCGGCCGGCAGCAACCGCTGGAGCAGCCCGCCGATATGAGCGGCCTCGTTGAGGCAGGGGATGACGATCAGGCTCGATGCCGTCGTGCGCGTCATCGGGTTTTGTCCATTCTTAGCCATCCTATGCCAGCGCCTCGGTCGCAAAGCTTCCGCGACCGGCGGTCAGGCCGCGCAGCTTGTCGACGAAAGCCAGGCAATCACTGCGGTCGTAGCTCCAGGTCCGCGGATTGCGTGCCAGCACCCGCGACTTCAGCTTGCCGTAGTGTTCCTGACCCATTCGGCCGAGCGCGGTGTCGAGTCCTTCGGACGTGGCCTCGGACAGAAGCACACCGATGTCCTGCTGCTTGAGGAACCGGCCGGTTTCGGTGCTCGCCATCGAGATCGGCACGGCGCCGAAGCGGCAGCCTTCGTAGAGGCGGTTGGGAAGCAGCCATTCGGAATTCTGGCCCTGTTCGAAGAAATCGATCGCCCAGGAGAAATGCACCTCGCGGTAGATCGCCGCCATGTCCTCCGGATTGCGGTAGGGACCGCGGAAGGAAAGCCAGGGCTCGGCTTCGACAAAGGCATGAAAATCCGGGAATTCGGAGAGCGCGGGACGCCCCCTGAGCACCACTTCAAAGCGTCCGTCTTGCCGGCGGGTGAACTCGGCCAGGAGTTCCAGCGAGCGCCGGCAGCGCAGCGCGCCGAACCAGCCGATGCGCCAAGGCGGCGCCGCCGGACTGTCGTCCTCGCGGCGATGATCCGCCGGCACAGGCATGGTGTCGAAATATTTGTTCTCGATCAGTTCGACCGGCGCCGCGATTTGCCCGAACGGCTTGAAATAATTGGCGACGAAGGCGGGAGAGCTGGTCACCAGAAGCTTGACGTCGCGGGCCAGATGGCGCTCGGCGCCGCGCAGCGTCTTGCCGATCAGGTCGTTGCGCAACACCAGCCGATGGATGTCGAGGCACTCGTAGACGATCGGCACGCCGGCGCCGAAAGCGCGCCTGGCGCGGCTGGCAAGCGCCAGCATCTCGAGATTGCGCGCGATGATCAGGTCGGGTCGCGCCAGGCCCGCGAATTTGGCTCCGATCGACATGGCGGCCTTGGCAACTGCACCGATGCGCTGGGCGAATCGGCCATCGCGCGTCGGTCCGAGGTCGACGGGCTTGATGCCTTCGATCTCGGCGATCGGATTGGAGGTGCGACGGAAGCCCGCCAGGGTTATCCCGGCGCCGCCTGCCCTGAGCATTTTTATCCTCCGGCGCACCGCCGGGTCGGATATGTCATGCACAAGGTACAAGACATGCAGCATGAAACTCGACCGCTTTTGGGCCCGCCACCCAAGAGGGGATGCTAGTACAGCTTTTGCTGCATCGCAACATTTTTGGTGCAGCGTAGCAATCGGCGCACATTTTTTGTTGCGCTGCAAAAACCTCTTGCGGTAGTTTGTGCATGGCGGCGGGCGCCGGTCGCGATGATGACTGGCGCAAAATCAGGAATCCAGAATTTGGAAACCAGTGCATTCGATCCGCCCGAGGGCTCCCTGCGCAGATCGGTCGGGCGCGGCGCCGTCGTCACCGCGATGGCGCAGGGCGTGCGGGTCGCCACCCAAATCGTGTCGGTCATCGTGCTGTCGCGGCTTTTGTCGCCGCAGGATTTCGGCGTCGTGGCGATGTGCGCGCCGGTGCTCGCCTTCATCGCGCTGTTCCAGGATTTCGGCCTGACCCAGGCGACGATCCAGAAAACCGGCATCCGGCACGAGGAGGTCAACTACCTCTTCTGGATCAACACGGCGGTGAGCGTGATCCTGGCCTGCGTGCTTGCTGCGGCGGCTCCCCTGGTCGCCACCTTCTACGGCGAGCCGCGCGTCACCGGGCTGGTTGCCGCCTTCGGCCTGCAGATCATGGCCTATGGTCTCGGCGCCCAGCATCTGGCGCTGCTGACGCGCCGCATGGAATTCAGCCGGCTCGCCGTCATCGACGTCGCCAGCGCCGTTACGGGCCTTGTGGTCTCGATCGCCTGGACCTTCATCGACCGCTCCTATTGGGCGCTTTTTGCCGGCACGCTGACCGGCGCCGTGTTGCCGACGCTTTGCTACTGGGTGTCATCGCGCTGGCGTCCGGGGCTGCCGCGCAAGGTCGAAGGCATCAGCCAGCTGATCAATTTCGGCGCCGGCATCACCGGCTTCAACTTCGCCAATTTCTTCGCCCGCAATCTCGACAATGTGCTGATCGGCAAATATTGGGGCGAGGCGCAGCTCGGCCTCTACGACCGCGCCTACAAGCTGCTGCTTTTCCCGCTCAGCCAGATCACCAACCCGCTGTCGAAGGTGATGGTGCCGGCACTTTCGCGGCTGAAGGACGAGCCGGACCGTTATCGCAGCGCCTATCTGCGCGTCATGCCGCTGATCCTCCTGGTGGCGTTGCCGGGCGTGGCCTTCGCCACCGCCATGTCGGATACGCTCATTCCTTTCGTGCTCGGCCCGCAATGGCGGGAGAGCGCCAACATTTTCCTCGCGCTGGGCTTCGCCGGCCTGCTGCAGCCGCTCAACAATCCGGCCGGATGGCTGTTCGTCAGCCAGGGCCGTTCGGGCGATTTCATGCGCTGGGGCATCATCACCGCCGTCACCTCGGTGCTGGCCTTCGCCATCGGCCTCCCTTATGGCGCGCTCGGCGTCGCGGTCGCCTATGCGGTCAGCGAATATTTGCGGACGCCTTTCCTGTGGCTCTATGTCGGCAAGGCCGGGCCGCTGCGGGCGAGCCATGTGCTGCAC
>NZ_RZSF01000126.1:0-17079 GCF_004023325.1 Mesorhizobium sp. M1A.F.Ca.ET.072.01.1.1
GCTCATCCACGGTTGTGACCGCAGGGGTGTCGGGCGACTTCGCCAAGCCTCGAATCGGATGGCCGTCCGGTTCGAGGCTCAGTCGCTCTTCTCGCACAAAGTCTCCTCCGCGCAGATACAAGGGGTGCTCCAGCGAGGTGAGACGCTGACATTCCCTGGAACACCCCTCATCCGTCTCGGCGCTGCGCGCCGATCCACCTTCTCCCACAGGGGGAGAAGGAAGAGGCGCTAGCTCACCTCCGACGTCCTTCTCCGTACGATCACACCGAACTCGTCGCTTTCACGCGCAATGCGCAGGCGCTCCTCGGCTTCGGTGGCCTCGCGCTGGCGGTCCCACATCGAGGCGTAGAGGCCCTGCTGGCGCAAGAGCGCGGCGTGGGTGCCGCGCTCGGCGATCTGGCCGTCCTTGAGCACGATGATCTCGTCGGCCGAAATCACCGTCGACAGCCGGTGAGCAATCACAAGGGTGGTGCGTCCCTTGCTGACGAGGTCCAGTGCTGCCTGGATCTCCTGCTCGGTCTGGGTGTCCAGCGCCGAGGTCGCCTCGTCCAGCATCAGGATCGGCGGGGCCTTCAGGATCGTGCGGGCGATCGCGACCCGCTGCTTCTCGCCGCCCGACAGTTTCAGCCCGCGCTCGCCGACCATCGAGCGGTAGCCGTCGGGGAGTTTTTCGATGAACGGCCCGATCTGGGCGAGCTCGGCGGCCTTGCGCACCTCCTCCTCGCTGGCGCCGACATGGCCGTAGCGGATGTTGTAGGCGATGGTGTCGTTGAAGAGCACCGTGTCCTGCGGCACCATGCCGAGCACCGCGCGCAGGCTCTCCTGGGTGACGTCGCGGATGTCCTGGCCGTCGATCAGCACCTGGCCCCGTTGCACGTCATAGAAGCGGAACAGAAGCCTGGAGATGGTCGACTTGCCTGCGCCGGAGGGGCCGACGATGGCGACCGTCTTGCCGGCCGGCACCTCGAAGGAGACGCCCTTCAGGATCTTGCGGTTCGAATCATAGGAGAAGTGCACGTCGCGAAACTCGACCTTGCCGGCACTCACCTTCAACGGCCTGGCGTCCGGCTTGTCGACGATCTCCTGGGGCACGTCGAGAAGGTCGAACATATGCTCGATATCGGTCAAGCCCTGGCGGATTTCGCGATAGATGAAGCCGATGAAGTTGAGCGGCACCGAAAGCTGCATCAGCATGGCGTTGATGAAGACGAAATCGCCGACCGACTGCGTGCCGGCCTGCACCTCGAGCGCCGACATGCACATGACGATGACCGTGCCGAGGCCGAAGATAAGACCCTGGCCGAAGTTAAGCCAGCCGAGCGAGGTCCAGGTCTTGGTGGCGGCAATTTCATAACGCGCCATCGAGCGGTCGAAGCGCTCGGCTTCCATGCGCTCATTGGTGAAATATTTGACCGTCTCGAAATTCAAGAGCGAGTCGATCGCCTTGGTGTTGGCGTCGGTGTCGCTTTCGTTCATGTCGCGGCGGATCGAGATGCGCCAGTCGCTGGCCTTGACTGTGAACCAGACATAGATCCACACGGTGACCGCGACCACGGCGACGTATTTCCAGCCATACGTGTAGGCGAAGATGCCGGCCGTCAGTGCGAATTCGAGGATGGTCGGCGCCGTGTTCAGCATGACGAAGCGCACGATCGTCTCGATGCCCTTGGTGCCGCGCTCGATGATGCGCGACAGACCGCCGGTGCGGCGCTCAAGATGGAAGCGCAGCGACAGCTGGTGCATGTGGACGAAGGTGCGGAAAGCAAGCTGGCGCACCGCATATTGACCGACGCGGGCAAACAGCGCGTCGCGCAGCTGGTTGAAGCCGAGCTGGACCAGCCTCAGCACATTATAGGCGATGACCAGCATCACCGGCGCGAGCATGAAGGCGGGCAGCGGCGGCGGCGTCTTCGAGGCGTGGGCGAGCGCATCGGTTGCCCATTTGAAGAAATAGGGACCGGCGACCAGGGTGACCTTGGCGACGACGAGAAGCAGCGTCGCCCAGGTAACGCGGGCTCTCAAGTCGGCGCGGTCGGCCGGCCACATATAGGGCCACAGATTGCGCAGTGTGGTGAGGGTGCCGGTTTCGGCGGAGACGGTCTTGTCGGCCATTTTGTTCTTAGCTTTCTTTCATGCTTTTGCCGCAGCAGGAATCGACCAGGGCCGCGAGCGACGCCGAGACTTCGGCGAGCGTAGCGCGGTCCACCGCGTAGCGTGAACGCTGGCGATCCGCCTCGAAGCGGACGAGCCCTGCTTCGACCAGGATCTTCAGATGCTGCGAAACGGTCGACTGGGCGAGATCGAGATGATCGACCACCTCGCGGCAGGAGCAGCAGCTACTGGCCGAGAGATGCTTCAGGATCTCAATGCGTGCCGGATGCGACAGCGCCGCGAACCGCGTGGCGATGCCGCGGCTGTCGAGGGCTCGGCTATTGAGGGCGCGGTTGACGGATAAGGATTCGGTCATCGTTCATCGCCGATAAACGATGGAGGATGAGAGGGCAAGCCAGGCGGATGGGTAGCACGGTAGGAAGTGTCGAACGCCGGCGGGGCAGCGCCCCTCTGCCCTGCCGGGCATCCCCACGAGGGGGATTGCGCTCTTACTCCGTCTTTGGCGCCGTCATCTGGTCACCCATGGCCTTCATGTCGGCCGGCTCGCCTTCCTTCGACTTGCCGGGGACCTTGAAGACCTGACCGGGCCAGATGCGGTCGGGATTGCGGATCTGATCCTGGTTGGCGAGATAGATGGTCGAGTAGCGCACGCCATGGCCATAGACGCGCCGCGAGATGCGCCAGAGCGTATCGTTGCGGCGGATGATGACCGCGCCATCGACGTGTTCGAGCTTCGGTGCCATGGTCTCAGGCACGTCGGCCGCAGGATTCGCTTCGGCGACCTCGGCCGACGTGTCGGCGGTCGCGGCGGGCTTGCCCGCTTCGTCGGTAGCGGTGGCCGGCGCCGTCGTCTCGGCGGGATTGGCTGCCCCGGACTTTGCCTCCGCGGGCTGGGACCCCGCACCCTGGGCGAGCTTGCTGTCGGCGGGCTTGGCTTGGTTGGGCGCGACGGCGGCAATCGACTCGCCGGGCTCGCGTTCGAACGGAACAGCGGCACGGGCGACGACCTTAACGCCATCGTCGGCAAGGCCGTCGACATGAATGGTATGGTTGCCGATCGGAATGTCGCGCGCCGCCTCGATCAGGAAATGGCCGTCAGGCGAGGTTTTGGCCTCGCCAAGCAGGGCATCGTCGGCATAGGCGCGCACCTTGCGGCCGGGATCGGCCCTGCCCGCGACGAAGATCTTGCCGCCGTCGATCTCAACGGCCTCGACGGCGATCTTCGGTTCGTCTGCGGCGGCGTTCTGGGTCGCGGGAGCCGAAGCCTTATCCGTAGCTGCCGGTGCCGTTGCAGCCGGCGCCCCCGCCGGGGCAGACGCCGCCGGCGCGGTTGCGGCCGGGGCCTGCGCGTCCGGGGCGGCTGCCTGACCGGTGGCGGCAGGTGCCGCCGGCTTGGCCGCGGGCTGCGGAATGGTCAGCAATTCGGACGGCTTGCCCGGCTCCTCGACCATCGCCAGCACCTGGCCGGTCGGGCTCTGCGGCACTGAGACGACGGCGGTCTGCGCCGAGGCGACTGCGACGCCGCCAGCGGTCGAGCGCAGCGTGATCGTGTAGTCGCCGGGCTTCAGCGGATCGTCGAGCACGATGGCGAAGGCACCATCGGGACCGGCATCGGTCGAGCCGAGCACCGTGCCGCCGTTCAGGACTTCGACCTTGGCATTGGGCGCCGCGCTGCCGGCGACGACAATCGAGCCATTGCCTTCGACGCGCACGACATCGAAGGTTGGCAGCGTGGGTCCTGCGGCGGCCGGCGCCTGAGCGGCCGGCGCGGATTCCGCCGGGGCCGTCGCGTTGTTGGCAGGCGCCATTGCATTGTTGGCGGGCGCCGTCTTGTTGGCCGGCGCCATCGTGTTGTTGGCCGGCGCCATTGTATTGGCCGGGGCTTGCGCCTGCGGTACGCGCGCCTCGGTGGAGGTGATTGAGGATTCGGCCGGCTTCGTGCCTGCCTGCGGCAGCGACGCGACCTGCGGCGGATTCTGCTTGTTGATGTATGGGTCGAGCGCGCCCGACCCGTAGGCGACCGCCGCGACGACGGCAACGCCGCCCGCCGCGAACAATAACGCCTTGGAAGAATTGATAGCCATAATCTTTTCTGCCCCTTAGCCACCTAACGCCGGTCTAGCGTGTTTTCACCAAGCTCACAAGAAAAAGCCCGTCCTTGGGCTTGACCGCGCCAACCGTCCCTATCACCAATCATGACATGAACACGATTCGATCCGTCTGCGTCTATTGCGGTTCGTCTCCGGGCCGCGACGAGGCCTATGTCAAGGCCGGCCACCTGCTCGGCCGCTCGCTGGCGAAGTCCGGCCTGCGCCTGATCTATGGCGGCGGCACCAGGGGAATCATGGGCGCCGTCGCAGACGGGGCACTCAAGGCCGGCGGCAAGGTGACCGGCATCATCCCGCGCTTCCTGATCAACAAGGAGGCGACCGAGACCGCTCTCGACAAGCTCGACGAGCTGGTGATCACCGACAACATGCACGAGCGCAAGCACAGGATGTTCGAGAAATCCGACGCCTTCGTGGCGTTGCCGGGCGGCATCGGCACGGTCGAGGAGATCGTCGAGATCATGACCTGGGCGCAACTCGGCCATCACCGCAAGCCGATCGTGTTCGCCAACATCAAGGCCTTCTGGGACCCGATGCTGGCGCTCATCGAGCACATGTCGGGCGAAGGCTTCATCCACACCGCACATAGGGTGAAGCCGCTGGTGGTCAACGACCCCGAGGCAATCGTCGCCGCCATCATGGTGGCGGGCTCGTCGGTCGATGCGCCGACGGAAGGGGTGCAGGCGGTGATCGACAAAATGTAAGGTGAATGGTGAATAGTGCGGATCGCACGAGCCGAAATCTGTCCACCGCCAGATAGTAACTATTCGCTATTCACAATTCACCGTTCACCGTCCTCCTCAAATCCTCAATCACCGCCCTCCGGTCATTGCGCCGCCAGGCGAGATGGATTTCAACGCTGCGCTTGAACCATGGCAGGTCGCGAAAGACGATGCCGGCCGGCGCAGCGCTTTGCAGGCTTTCCTGTACCGTCGCCAGGCCCAGCCCGGCGCTGACCAGGCCGAGCGAGGTCAAGGGATCGGCCGTCTCGTAGGCGATGTCGGGCACGAAACCGGCCTCCATGCAGGCCGCCAGGAACTGCGCGCGGTTGGTGTCATCGGGTTGGCGCACGACGGTGATCCAGACGCGGGCGTCAAGATGGCGGGGCCTGATGTCGCTCGCATCGACAAGCGGATCGCCTTCGGGGATCGCCAGCACCAGCGGTTCGCGCCGCACCAGCATGCTCTCGATATCCGGATCGCCTTGCGGCGCCGGCGCGTAGACGAAGCCGAGGTCGAGCACGCGCTGGCGCAGATCCTCGAACTGCGCGGCCGTGCGGCGGCTTCTCAGTTGCAGATGAAAATCCGGCCGCTCGCGGCGGAATTCCCTGAGCATCGCGGCAATCAGCCCGGCATGCACCGCCCCCTCGACGTAGCCGATGGCGAGGCTGCCGGTCGCGCCGCTTGCAAGCTTGCGGCCGAGCTCCTCCAGCCGCGCGGCATTGACGAGCAGAGCGCGCGCCTCGGTAAGGAAAGCCTTGCCCTCGGCGTTAAGATGGACGCGCTGCTTCGATCGCTCGAACAGCGTGACGCCGAGTTGTTCCTCGAGCTGCATGATCTGCCGGCTCAAGGGCGACTGCGAGATATGCAGCTGCTCGGCGGCGCGGCCGACATTGCCGGCCTCGGCGACGGCAACGAAATAGCGGATCTGCCGCAGGTCAAGCATTCTGCGTCTCTATGATATAAGTCCTTCAAGGTCTGATCTTTAGCCTAATCAGTCTTGGACAGTCTGACCAGCCGGCGCGATATCTTCCGCATCAACCGGCCACAAAGGAGACCGCCATGCAGTTCTTTGCCCTTCTCACCCGCAACACCGAAAAGTTCAGCGATAGCGATTTCGCGCCGCTGCTTCCGGGCGAAGCCGAGCAGCGGCGCACGCTCTATGCGCAAGGCGCCGTTCGCCAGGTCTGGAACCGCGGTGACATCCCCGGCAGCGGCATGATGTTCGAGGCTGCCGACGACAAGGAGGTGCGCGGCCATCTCGCCACCCTGCCGCTGGTCGAGGCCGGAATGATGGACATCGCGGCGATCGTGCCGCTCAATCCCTATCCCGGCTTCGGCCCGAAGCGTTGAGACCGGGATGAAGAGAGGTGCTGCCGCTCACCCGGCAGCACCTCTGAGCGATCAAGAAGCGACGCAAAAGGCCCGCCCGCGACGCCCCTGTATAGCGCTTGGGCAATTGCCGGGTGAGCAGGAACTGGTCGCGCCCTTCGAGGGCGCACCCGATGATGAAGCATGTTGCCAGTCCACGAAGCGACAGCCCAGATCTCACGATCAACCGCGTTGGGTGGCGTCGAGCGATATGGAGGCGCGCCGGCCTATGGGCCGAACTGTTTCGCTTCGCGCGGTCGAACAACCCAAGGTCGCAGTGCCCGATCACTCCGCCGGCGCCACTCGCAGCGTCGGTCTACGGGCGCTGAGCCGGTCGAGATAGAGATAGACGACCGGCGTGGTGTAGAGCGTGAGAAGCTGCGAGACGATGAGGCCGCCGACGATCGCGATGCCGAGCGGCTGGCGCAGCTCCGCCCCAGTGCCGGTCTCGAGCGCCAACGGCAAGGCGCCGAGCAAAGCTGCGAAGGTCGTCATCATGATCGGCCGGAAGCGCTGGAGGCTCGCCTTGTGGATGGCTTCTCGCGGCGCAAGCCCTTCCTGGCGCTCGGCCTGCAAGGCCATGTCGATCATCATGATGGCGTTCTTCTTGACGATGCCGATCAACAGGATGATGCCGATCAGCGAGATCACGTCGAATTCCATGCCGGTGACGACGAGCGCGAGCAGCGCGCCGATGCCGGCCGAGGGCAGCGTCGACAGGATGGTGATCGGGTGCACGTAGCTTTCGTAGAGCACGCCGAGCACGACATAGATCGTGGCGAGCGCGGCAGCGATCAGCAGGAGCTCGTTGAGCAGGTTGGAGCGGAAGGCGAGTGCCGTGCCGGCAAGCGAGCCGTGGATCGACACCGGCATCTTCAGCTCCGCCATGGCGCGGTCGATTGCTGCCGAGGCGTCGCCGAGCGTGGCGCCATCGGCAAGGTTGAACGAGATCGTCGTGGCGACGAAGTGGCCCTGGTGGTTGACCGAAGGCGGCGTGGTCGCCGGACCGTAGGTGCTGAAGGCGGCGAGCGGCACCATGGTCTCGGCCGAGGTGCTGACGGCGGCGCCGCTCGAGGCGCTGCCGTGGCCGGTGACGGCGATCGCATTGGTTGCCTGATTCTGCAGCGAGCCCGACAGGCTGCCGGCCAGTGCGTTGGTCTTCTGCGTGCCGCTCGCCGCCGCGCCCGAGGTGCTGACATAGATGCCGTTGAGCGCGCTCGGATCCTGCAGATAGCGCGGCGCGACTTCCATCACCACGTGATATTGGTTGCGGGCGTTGAAGATGGTCGACACCTGGCGCTGGCCGAAGGCGTCGTAAAGCGTGTTGTCGATGCTCGCCGGCGTCAGGCCGAGCCGGGCCGCGCTCTCGCGGTCGACGGTGATGTTGGTTTCGAGCCCGGCCTCGTCGCGGTCCGAATTGACGTCGGTTAGCTCCGGCGCCTGTTTCAGCAATTCGACGAGTTTCGGCGCCCATTCGTCGAGATCCGCGGTCGTATCGGCCTGCAGCGTGTATTGATAGGTGGCGAGGCTTTGGCGGCCGCCGACCCTGATCTCCTGGCGCGGGTTGAGGAAGAGCTGCGCGCCGGGCAATTGCCTGAGCTGCGCGCGCAGCCGCCCCAGCACCGCTTGCAGCGGCGCACGATCGCCCTTCGGCTTCAGGTTGACATAGACGAAGCCGGAGTTGGTCTGGCGGCCGCCGATGTAGCCGACGACGTTCGCCACCGCCGGATCGCTCTTCAGGATCGTCTCCAGCCTCTCGAATTTCTGCCGCATCAGTTGGAAGGAAATGGCCTGGTCGGCGCGCAGGCCGCCGATCAGCTCGCCGGTGTCCTGCTGCGGGAAGAAGCCCTTCGGCACGATCGTATAGAGGTAGACGTTGAGCGCGACGGCCGCGATCAGGAGGATGAGCATCACTTCGGCATTGTCGAGCGACCAGGCGAGCGAGCGGCCGTAGCCGGCGCGGACGCGCTCGAAGACGCTTTCGCCGAAGCGGGCGAGGATGGAACGGCGCTCCGACCGGACTGCACCCGCGCGCAAAAAATGCGCGCACATCATCGGCGTCACCGTCAGCGACAGCACCAGCGAAATGGCGATGGCCAGCGACAAGGTCATGGCGAATTCCTGGAACAGGCGGCCGAGTATGCCGCCCATCAACAGAATCGGCAGGAACACGGCGACGAGAGAAGCGCTCATCGACAGAACGGTGAAGCCGACCTCCTGAGCGCCGACCAGCGCCGCCCGGCCGCGCGGCATGCCGTCCTCGATGTGGCGCATGATGTTTTCCAGCACCACGATGGCGTCGTCGACGACGAAGCCGGTGGCGATGGTGAGCGCCATCAAGGACAGATTGTCGAGCGTGTAGCCGAGCAGGTACATCGCTCCGAAGGTGCCGAGGATCGAGACGACCAGCGCCACGCTCGGGATCAGCGCCGCGCGCCAGTCGCGCAAAAAGCAGAACACCACGAACACGACCAGCAGCACCGCGAGCACCAGCGTCAGCTCGGTGTCGCGCAGCGAGCCGCGGATGGTGAGGCTGCTGTCCGACGCGACGCTGAGGCGCGCATCCGCCGGCACCGAAGCCTGCAGTGTCGGGATCAGCGCGCGCACGCGGTCGACCGTGTCGATGATGTTGGCGTTGGGCTCGCGATAGAGCACCAAAAGCACGGCCGGCACGCCATTGGCGAGACCGAGATTGCGCACGTCCTCGACCGAGTCCTCGACATCTGCGATGTCGGCGAGGCGCACCGCCGCACTGTTGCGCCAGGCGATCACCAGGTCGCGATAGTCGGCGGCATGGCTCGCCTGGTCGTTGGTGTAGAGCTGGTAGCGGAGCGCCCCGTCTTCCTCGAAACCCTTCGGACTGCGCGCATTGGCCGAGGCAAGTGCGGCGCGCACATCCTCCAGGCCGATGCCGTAGTGGAACAGCGCGCCTGGATTGAGCTCCACCCGAACGGCGGGCAGCGACGAGCCGCCGAGATCGACATTGCCGACGCCCTCGACCTGGGAGAGGCGCTGCTGGAGCACGGTCGCGGCGGCATCGTAGAGCTGACCGGGTGTGAGTGTGCGCGAGGTCAGCGCCAGGATCATCACCGGCGCGTCGGCGGGATTGTATTTGCGGTAGGTCGGGTTGCTGCGTAGATCGAACGGGAGGTCGGCGCGCGCGGCGTTGATGGCGGCTTGAACATCGCGCGCGGCGCCGTTGATGTCGCGATCGAGGTCGAATTGCAGCACCACGTTGGTCGAGCCGGTGCCGGAGCGCGACGTCATCTCGGAAACGCCGGCGATCTGGCCGAGATGGCGTTCGAGCGGCGCCGCGACATCGGTCGACATCGTGTCGGGACTGGCGCCTGGCATCGAAGCCTGCACCGAGATGGTCGGGAAATCCACCTTGGGCAGCGGCGCGACGGGAAGATTGACGTATGCGATCAGGCCCGCCGCCGCCAATCCGATGGCCAGCAGCGTCGTGGCGACCGGCCTGGCGATGAAGGGCGCGGAGAGGTTCACGGCGTGAGCCCGCCGGCCGGCGCTCTCGCTTCACGCGCCCCCGACCGCGTCAGTCTATCGAAGGCAAGGTAGATCACCGGCGTGGTGAAGAGCGTCAGCACCTGGCTGACGATCAGCCCGCCAACGATGGTGATGCCGAGCGGCTGGTGCAATTCCGAGCCGGCAAGGCCGCCGAGCAGGAGCGGAAGCGCCCCGAACAGCGCGGCCATCGTCGTCATCAGGATCGGCCGCAACCGCAGCAAGCAGGCTTCGTAAATCGCCTCGCGCGGGTCCAGCCCCTGCAGGCGCTCGGCCTGCAGGGCGAAGTCGATCATCATGATGGCGTTCTTCTTGACGATGCCGACCAAGAGCACGATGCCGATGATGCCGATCACGTCGAGATCGTGGCCGGCGAGCATCAGCGCCACCAGCGCGCCCACGGTTGCCGAGGGCAGCGTCGAGAGGATCGTCAGCGGGTGGATGAAGCTCTCATAAAGCACGCCAAGCACGACATAGACGGTGGCGACTGCCGCGAGCACCAGCAGCAGCTCGTTGGAGAGCGAGCTTTGCAAGGCAAGCGCGGCGCCCTGGAAGCCGGTGACCAGGCCGGCGGGCGGCTGCATGTCATGTTCCGCCTTGCTGATCGCCGCGGTGGCGTCGCCGAGCGACACGCCCGGGGCGAGGTTGAAGGAGATGGTCGCGGCCGGGAACTGGGCAAGGTGGTTCACCAGCAGCGGCGCCTGCCGGACACTGATATTGGCGATCGCCGATAGCGGCACCTGGCCGGAACCGGAGGACGGCAGGTAGATCGAGCCCAGCGAAGCCGGCGTTTGTCCCACCGAGGGGTCGGCTTCAATGATGACGCGGTATTCGTTCGACTGGGTGAAGATGGTCGAGATGATGCGCTGGCCGAAGGCATCGTAGAGCGCGTTGTCGACGGTCGCTGGCGTAATCCCGAAGCGTGCCGCCGTCGCTCGGTCGATGGTGATGTCGACCGCAAGCCCGCTCTGCTGGCTGTCGCTGGCCACGTCGGCGAGTTCGGGAAGTGCCACCAGCCTATCGGTGAGCTTTGATGTCCACGTCGCCAGCTCGGCCGGATCCGAATCCTGCAGAACGTATTGGTACTGCGACGCGCTGGAGGTGGAGTCCACGCTCAGGTCCTGCACCGGCTGCATGTGCAGCGCGATGCCGGTCACGACGTCGGTCTCCCGAGCCAGCCGCCGGATGATCGCGCTGGCATCGGCCGCGCGCTCGTCGCGCGGCTTGAGATTGATCAGCATGTGGCCACTGTTGGCGGTCATGTTCTGGCCGTCGACGCCGATGAAGGACGACAGGCTCGCGACATCCGGGTCCTTCAGGATGACATCGGCGAGCGCCTGCTGGTGCGCTGCCATGTCGGCGTAGGAGGCCGAGCCCGCGGCCTCGGTGACCGCCGAAATCGCGCCGGTGTCCTGAACCGGGAAGAAGCCTTTCGGGATGACAACATAGAGATAGACGGTGAGCGCAAGCGTGGCTGCGGCGACCAGCAGCGTCAGCGCCTGACGGTCGAGCACCCACCGCAAGGCGGCGGCA
This sequence comes from Mesorhizobium sp. M1A.F.Ca.ET.072.01.1.1, assembly GCF_004023325.1. Taxonomy (NCBI): domain Bacteria; kingdom Pseudomonadati; phylum Pseudomonadota; class Alphaproteobacteria; order Hyphomicrobiales; family Phyllobacteriaceae; genus Mesorhizobium; species Mesorhizobium sp. M1A.F.Ca.ET.072.01.1.1. The sequence continues at coordinate 11,366 of NZ_RZSF01000126.1, forward strand.
TAGCCATTCGCGACAGCGTCGAAGCCGGCCTCGGCGCCGCGCGCCCGCGCGCCCTGCCTGCGTTCGGACGGCGGCTTGAGGAGCCTGGCGCACATCATCGGCACCAGCGTCAGCGAGACGATGGCCGAAATGACGATGGCGATCGCAAGCGTGATGGCGAATTCGTGGAACAGGCGGCCGACGACGTCGCCCATGAACAGAAGCGGGATCAGCACCGCGATCAGCGAGACGGTGAGCGAGATGATGGTGAAGCCGATCTGGGCCGAGCCTTCGAGCGCGGCGGTGACCGGATCGTCGCCATGCTCGATGAAACGCGAGATGTTTTCGATCATGACGATGGCGTCGTCGATGACGAAGCCGGAGGCGATGGTCAGCGCCATCAGCGACAGATTGTCGAGGCTGAAGCCCCAAAGATACATGACCGCGAACGTGCCGATCAGCGACAGCGGCACCGACAGGCTCGGAATGATCGTCGCCGGAATGTTGCGCAGGAACAGGAAGGTGACGAGCACGACCAGAACCGCCGCCGTCCCCAGCTCGAACTCGACGTCATGGACTGAGGCACGGATGGTGGTCGTGCGGTCGGTCAGCGGCTCGACGGTGACCGCCGCCGGCAAGCCGGCGCGAAGCTGTGGCAGCAGCGCCTTCACCGAGTCGACGACGCGGATGACGTTGGCGCCGGGCTGGCGCTGGATGTTGAGCAGGATCGCCGGCGAGCGGTTCTCCCAGGCGCCCAGCTTCGAGTTCTCCGGCCCTTCTATGATATCGGCGACCTCGCCCAGCCTGACCGGCGCGCCGTTGCGGTAAGCGACGACCATGTCGGCATAGGTCTTGGGGTCGCTGATCTGGTCGTTGGCGTTGATGGTGTAGGAACGCGCCGGTCCGTCGAAGCTGCCTTTCGGCGTGTTGACGTTGAGCGTGCCGATGGTGGTGCGCAGATCGTCGATGTTGAGCCCCATGGCGGCCACCGCCTTGAGCTTGACGCGGATGCGCACGGCCGGTCGCTCGCCGCCGGAGATGCTGACCAGCCCGACACCCGGAAGCTGCGAGATCTTTTGCGCCAGCCGCGTCTCGGCATAGTTCTCGACTTCGGTCAGCGGCAGCGTCTTCGAGGTGATCGCGAGCGTCAGGATCGGCGCGTCGGCCGGGTTCACCTTGGCGTAGATGGGCGGCGCCGGGAGGTCGGCGGGCAAGAGATTGCCGGCCGCGTTGATCGCCGCCTGCACTTCCTGTTCGGCAATGTCCAGGCTGAGGTCGAGGCTGAAGCGCAGCGTGATGACGGAGGCGCCGGCCGAACTCCCCGACGACATCTGCTCCAGCCCCGGCATCTGGCCGAACTGGCGCTCCAGCGGCGCCGTTACTGAAGTCGTCATCACCTCCGGGCTGGCGCCGGGATAGAAGGTCTGCACCTGGATCGTCGGGTAGTCGACCTCAGGCAAGGCCGAGAGCGGCAGGAAGAGATAGCCGATCATGCCGACCACCAGGATGGTGGCCATGATCAGCGTGGTGGCCACCGGCCGCAGGATGAACGGCCGCGACGGGTTCAGCCAGCCGGAGACGAGGCCGCTTGGCGTGCTCATTGGGCTTCGCCGCTGTCGCCGCCATTTCCGCTGCTGCCGCTATTGCCGCTGCCGTCGCGACGATGGTGGCGGTGGTGCTTGCGGCCGGCATCGCCCGATGCGTCCGCGCCGCCGCCTGCCGAGCCCCGGCCCTGGCCGCCCGACAATGCGGGCGCGTTGCCGGGGTCGACGGCAGACGTATTGCTGGTCGCGGCGGCCGGCGCACCGGCGGCCCCGCTGCCCCTACCCGCGGCTTGCGGCTGCGCGGGAGATCCAGCGCCGGCGGTCGGCGCGGCGCTGTTGTCAGGCACGGTCACCTTGGCGCCGTCCTTCAGCCGGTCGACGCCATCGACGACCACCTTGGCGCCCGGCGGAAGGCCCGACAGCAATTGCGTGACCGAGGCGTCGCCCGGGCCAAGGGAAACGGTCTTTACCGAGACAGTGCTGTCGTCGTTGAGCTGATAGACGAAAGTGCCTGGAGCGCCGTGCTGGATGGCGGCGTTGGGCAGCACCGTCACGCCGGTCAGGGTGCGCACCAGGAGATGCACGTTGACGAACTGGTTGGGATAAAGCCCGCCGTCGGCGTTAGCAAACACGGCGCGCAGCTTCACGGTGCCGGTGGTCGGATCGATCTGGTTGTCGATCGTCTGCAGCGTGCCTTCGGCGATCTGCTTGGTGTCGTTGCGGTCGAACAAGGTGGCCTTGAGCCCCGCATTGCCATGCGTCTGTTCCAGCACTTCGGCGAGGGTGTCTTCCGGCAGCGAAAACAGCACCGAAATCGGCTGCATCTCGGTGATCACCGCAATGCCGGTGCTGTCGGAAGGCGTGACGTAATTGCCCTGATCGACCAGCCTGAGGCCGATGCGGCCGTCGGCAGGTGCAACGATATGGCTGTTGGCGATATTGACCTCGACGGCCTCGATCTGCGCCTGGTCGGACATGACCGTGCCCTCGTCGGATTGCACGGTCGCGCGCTGCAGGTCGACCGCCTGCTGCGTGATGGCGTTGGAGGTCAACTTCAGATCGCGGTCGAGGTCGAGCCTGGCATCGGTCAGCAGCGCCTGGTCGTGCTTCAATTGCCCCCGCAGCTGATGCAGCGAGGCTTGGAGAGTGCGGTCGTCGACCTGGGCAAGAAAATCGCCCTTCTTCACCATTTCCCCTTCGGTAAAGGCGATCGCGGTGATCTGCCCGCTGACCTGCGGGCGCACGGTCACCGTCGACAGCGAGGTCACCGTGCCCAGCGCCTCCAGCGTGATCGGGATGTCGGCCTGCGTCACCGAGGCGACTGCGACCGGCTGCGCGCCGAGATCGCCGCCCCGGAAGCGCCCGCCGCCGCGCGCGCCTTGCTGGTGCACCGATGTTGGATGGAGCCAGAAGGCGACGCCCGCTCCAGCCGCGACCAGCAGCAGCGCGACCATCCAGCCGCGGCGCCGGCGACGCACGACCACCGGCTTGATGTCTGCCATCGGCTCACGGAGCGGCTGTAGCCGGCTGGCGACTTCGTCGTCCACTTTGTCACCTATCCATCGAACCAGCATGCGGCCAGGTCGACCACGTCATTGGCCAGCGTAACAGGCCCAAGAGGCAGTCCGGCCGGGAACATAACGCCGGAACCCGGCCATGCAATTGAGCCTGACATTAAATTCCCGTAAGAATTGAATGGGTTAGTCGATGACCACACTCAAAAACGCACGCCCGGGCGGGCTGTTCGGGGACGTGCCTCCATCGCGTGGGAGTGACCGACCCGCGCCGCGCCGGCCAATGATGACAAGGTTTTAAGGGGTGAATCCGGCCCGTGCGGCGGACCGCGTTTTGACGGGCGGGCCCCGTTCCTGTCCCGGCGGAACCGCAGCGTCCGAGCGGGACGCCACTCCATCCCGCTCGCAAAGATGTGAACGCAGCGACGTGCGAAGCTGCCCTATTCCTCAGCTTTATCGGCAGCGGGGCCGGATCGCGATCGAAGAGGGAAGCCATGACCTTTGCCCGGCTGCTCGCCTTGCCCCTGCTCAGCCTGTTGGCGCTCGGCCACGCGACCGCGCAAAGTCCGGACGGGGTCACCTCGCATGACGCACAGGTCGAGGATCTGAAAGTCTTCCGTCACGACTTCCTCGATGTCGACAAGTCTTTTTCCAGCGCCGCCCGCGTGGAAGCGGCATCGCGGCTGCAGGCGCTCGAAACCGCGGCAGGTCCGACCGACGCGGCCGTCTTCGCTGTCGATCTCTGCCAGATCGCGGCACTGGCCGACAACGGTCACACGACCTGCAAGCTGCCGCGCGCCAACGGTGTGGCGATGTCTTTGCTGCCGATCGACGGCGCCTTCTACGTCATAGCGGCCAGTCCCCAAAACGGCGATCTGCTGGGCAGTCGGCTCGCCGGCATCGACGGCCATCCGGCTGCTGAAGTCTCCTCGGCGCTGCGCAGCCTGCATGGCGGCGTGGCGGCATGGCGCGACATCGAGGCGACCGACGCGATCGTCCGGCCCGATCTGCTCCATGCGCTCGGGCTCGCCAATGCCGCTGGCGACGCGACCTTTCGTTTCCAGACGCCCGACGGCCGCATCATCGACCGCAAGCTCGCCCCGGAGCCGCAACGCCGCGGCTGGGTGAAGATTTTTCCCAAGGGAAGCGCGCCCTGGCCGCTGCAGGATCAGGAACAGCCTTTCCGCTGGCGCGATGCGCCCGAACTCGATGGCGTCGTCGCCGAGATCAGGCGCAACGTCGACGGCAAGACCGGGAAGATCGCCGATTTCCTGGCTGAGGTCGAAGCCGCCCGGGTCCGTCTCGGCCGCAAGAACCTCGTCCTCGACATGCGCTTCAACACCGGCGGCAACTTGATGCTGACCCGCGATGCGCTCAGTTCCTGGCCGTCCCGCGTCAAACCGCCGGGACGGCTGTTCGTTCTGGAAAGCCCGATTACCTTTTCGGCGGGAATTGTCGACGTCGCCTATCTCAAGCAGGCTGGTGGGGACAGGGTCACACTGGTCGGCGAAGCGCCCGGCGACCGCATGATGTTCTTCGCCGATCAGCAGCAGGTGACGCTGCCGCATTCGGGCCTCGTGCTGCAGTCCGCGACGCAGCGCTACGACCTTCAAAACGGCTGCAAGGCCTACGCCGACTGTTTCGTCGGCATGGCGCAACCGAGTTCCGCCACCGGCACGACGCCCGTGCTTGTCGCCGCCATCGACGAAGGCAAGGGCCGCAAGCCGGTTGCGCTCAAGACGCTGGAGCCCGACATTGCCGCGCCATGGTCGATCGACGATCTGCTCAAAGGTCGCGATCCCGGAATCGCGGCCGTTCAGGCGGCGTTGGCGGGACAGCAGGAGTAGGACTGTTCAGTCTTGCTTTTATCACTGGCGCCAGCTGCGGGCTGGACTTGCCTTCGCGCAAGCGCCTGCCGGCACCGGCGCGCGGGTCACGCTCGGCCTCGTCAAGTAGGGCACCGGCTCCTTCCTGGTAAGCACCGGCTGCAGCCAAGGGAACCGACGCTTCCTTTCGCTGTTTCACAAGAGAAGGGACATCGCCGCTTCCAGGAGATGATGAATGAAACGGCTTCTTCTCGCTTCAGCCATTGTGGCCATGTCCGCCGGCCTTGCCATGGCGCAATCCAGCAGCACCACCAGCGGATCGTCCACGACGACGACGACCACGACAACGACACCCAGCACACAGGACACCGACCCGGCCACCACGGGCGCGACCAATTCGGCAAAGGACTGCGCGCCTGGCCAGCAGACGGGCAGCGCGAAACAGGCAGCTCCCGGACAGCAGGATACCGATGCGAAAACGGCCGCGCCTGGCCAGATGAAAAAGACCACCGAAGGGTGCTAGCCAAGGCCAGCCCGTCCCAGATTGCCAGGGGCGGGCTTTCCCTTTCATGGGCGGCCCATCTTATCTGGTCTGAGCGGCAGCGGCTCGCTCAGACGTGGAGGCTTGTCCCGACGGAAGCGACCGGCGACATGGCGGCAAGGCTCTCGCACCGCGCGCATACGCTGCATCACGACGGCGAGCAGCTGCAGGCGCGAACCCGGCTCTTGCAGGACGAACTGATGGCGAAGCTGACTGAGCGGTCGAACCAGCTGCTCTACATCCTCTCCGTCATGACCGCGGTGCTGCTGCCGATGACCATCATCTCCGGCCTGTTCGGCATGAATGTCGG